>JBGCDY010000505.1:0-5132 GCA_045105835.1 Chitinophagales bacterium | reverse complement strand
TCGATGTTTTCTGCAACAGATGGTTCTGCTTCTTGTACGATTCGTTTTTGTTTTCTCTGTTGTTTTTTGAGAAAGTCAATACAGGCATTGTAGGCAATGTGGTATATCCAAGTAGAAAAACTCGCATCTCCTCTAAATGTTCCTATTTTTACAAATGCCTTAACCAATATATCGTGAACCAAATCCCTTGCATCTTCTACATTCTTCAACATTGAAATGCACTTCTGGTATACTTTGGGGGCATACCTGTCGTACAACAAACCAAAGTATTGTGCATCACTTGTTTCTTTTAAGCGTTGTATAATTTCCTTATCAGATAGTTTAGTAGATTCTGCCGTCATCTTTTCATGCTCAACTTGTTATCCATCGCTCCCATAAAATGAGTCAAACGAATATTCAATTTATTTTCGGTAAAAGTATTCATCCAAGTCTAAAGTAAAAATCCATATTATCAGTACAATTGCAGCGCAAATAACAACTGAAATTCCAATAGTTGTAGATGTCATACTTATCCGTATTTGTAGGTAAATAAACCAAGTTTTTAGTAAAACTTTCCATATAGACTCACATTCCTATTTTGGTAACAATTTGGAATTAAAAAAAAACACTTATTTTTGTTAGATTTTAAGTACAAATTCACACTTCAAACAATTATAAATCAATATGTTACGTTCAAAAATTGCAGGAATTGGTTATTATGTACCAGAAAGAGTAGTCACAAATGACGATTTATCTAAAGTAATGGATACTTCTGATGCATGGATTCAGGAAAGAACAGGTATTCAAGAACGAAGACATGCAGTCAGATTTGAGGAAACCACCTCTACCATGGGCACAAAGGCTGCTCGAATTGCGATAGAACGTGCAGGTATCGAACCGAAGGATATTGACTTTATTGTTTTTGCCACATTGAGTCCAGATTATTACTTTCCAGGAAGTGGTGTTTTATTGCAACGACAATTGGGAATTCCTGGCATTGGGGCATTGGATGTTCGAAATCAATGTAGCGGGTTTATTTATGCATTATCTGTAGCTGACCAGTTTGTAAAAACAGGTATGTACAAAAACGTTTTGGTGGTAGGTGCTGAAATGCATTCTTTTGGTTTGGATTATAGCACCAAAGGACGAAATGTAACCGTTATTTTTGGTGATGGTGCAGGTGCAGTTGTCCTACAACCTGCTCCTGAAGGAGAAAACAAAGGCGTACTTTCTACACATTTACATGCAGATGGCGCACATGCCGAACAACTTGCCATGATTAATTTTGGTTCTCATTCGGGCGTACACTTGGGCAAGGAACGATTTGGTTTTCAGGAAGATGCTGAATATGGAGAGTTAATGCTCAGTAAAAAGATATGGGAAGAAAAAGATATCTACCCAGAAATGAATGGACAATATGTATTCAAATATGCAGTCACCAAATTTCCAGAAGTCATCAAAGAAGCTCTGGATGCCAATGGCTACGAAACTTCTGATATCGACATGTTGATTCCACACCAAGCCAACCTTCGTATCAGTCAGTTTGTACAAAAAAGACTTCGATTGAGAGATGATCAGGTGTATAATAACATCCAAAAGTATGGCAATACGACAGCTGCTTCTATTCCGATTGCGCTTTGTGAAGCATGGGAAGCAGGCAAAGTAAAGGATGGAGATTTGGTCTGTTTGGCTGCTTTTGGAAGTGGATTCACTTGGGCTTCGGCTTTGATTAAGTGGTAAAAGATTATTTACTTATCTGACTTTTAGAACGCTTTATCTTTCATTTCTTACCGCTTATCGAATTTCAGATAAAGAATCCTGTATGGGGTGCTATATTTGCAGCGTGAGATATGGGAGAATATCACACGACACACACAGTATTCACACACACATACATTAATTTGTTATTTAAGAAAACACAAAGCGTAAAACTGGTAGCGGTCTTAGGACACAACGCTACCAGTTTTTTTTTGCCCCTTCCGACTCCATCAATACCACTTATCGGCTATTTCTACCGCTTATCTACTGCAAATAATCCACTATCGAAAAACAATCTTTTTGAGAGACTATAGCGTCTATATTTGCAGCATACACAAAAGGTTAGTTTATTCACAACACATATTTAAGTATATACAAATAAGCGCCCATTCACATTTTAGTTTAATTGTATAAGGCTTGGTTACTCTAATACGCAAAGAGTGACCAAGCTTTTTTTATGGATTGACCTCAAATATCTATATTGAAGGTATCAAACATACAAACACTATCAAATTGAAGCAAGATTACCTTATGACTATTTTTTTCGTATTCTTACATTTCATTTTTCTTTCATCCTAATAATCAAATGTTTCATCAAACAACTTAACGAAGAATTCCTTCTATTCATCTACAATAAATGGCTATTCACCGAATCATTCCCTAACTCCTTAATTTCTCACCCTATATTTGTGGCGTAATCAATATGAAACAATAAATAAAGTATCGAATTACACACACATACATTTGCGCACACACACAATTACACACATACACAAAAATAGTCCACCCATTTTTAAATGGCACACGAAGTCAGTAGCATCTTTTGATACTACTGACTTTTTTCATTTTTGGTTCTTCGACTAAAACCGTGAAGGGAAATTACAATAATCTATCCTTCATGAAATCAGATCATTGTAGTCTTTAAGTCCTCCACAGAATTTGTCAGACAACCTCGTTTTTAAAGCCTCACCAATCCACCACCTGTACTTTCGTACAGTTTTTCGCCCCTCCTTTGGGTCACTTCAGAACCCGTCCAATGCCTGATGTATCAGAGTCTATCCTGCCTTAACTTTGTGGTATCGAAACATGAATACAACATAAGCTATTCACCATTTTCTAAACCCCAAAATTCCAACAATATGAATACGACACACCAAAAAACGGCATTAATTACTGGAGCATCCAAAGGCTTGGGCTTAGAACTCGCAAGAGCATTGGCACAAAAAAAATGGAGACTCATCATCAATGCCCGAAATGCAAACAAACTTTATGAAGTACAACAAGAGCTGTTAGAATATACAGAGGTAGAAGCTATTTCTGGGGATGTGATTGACGAAATTCATTTGCTTCAATTTCCTGATAGAGTAGCAAAATGGGGTGGATTAGATTTGGTTATCAACAATGCAAGTACGCTTGGAATATCTCCCCAGCCCCACTTATTAGACTACCCTATTGAAGTTATCCACAATGTTTTCCACACAAATGTGATAGCACCTTTATCTCTACTTCAAAAAGTAAAAAATCACTTAAAACATAAGGCTAAGGTTATCAACGTCAGTAGTGATGCAGGTATAGAAGCCTATGCTGGTTGGGGTGCTTATGGTGCAAGTAAAGCCGCCTTAGAACACCTTTCTGCCATACTAAATGTGGAAAACCCACAATGGTCTGTGTATTGGATAGATCCAGGGGATATGCGTACAGACATGCACCAAGCCGCCTTCCCAAATGAAGACATCAGTGACCGCCCACTTCCCAAAGAAAGTGTACCTGGTTTTCTGAAACTTATTGAAGGAAATCTACCAAGTGGACGCTATGTTAGCCAACAATTGAGCCAGTGATTCTTAGATGTTTTTATACTCCCTCAAATCAGACTTTGGAAGTTTTAGAAACTTCCAAAGTTCTATTTCAAAATAACCTCATTAAAAAACGCTCCTTATGACAAACCAAACAATCATTCCTTCCCTTCAAACAATCAGCGCAGACAAAACCTTCAATTTTCACCTGCCAGACCAACTGCAATGTGCCAAGCCCACCGAAATTCGAGGAATCGCAAGAGATAAAGTACGGTTGATGGTCTCCAATAAATCAACCGACGAGATGGAACATACCCTTTTCCGAAACATTGGGTATTACTTACAAGAAGGAGATGTTTTGGTTGTCAATACAAGCGGTACTTTGAAGGCTGCGTTGGAAGCATATCGCGCAGATGGGACTTTACTAAGAATTCACCTTTCTACCAAACAGTCAGAAAAACAATGGATTGTAGAACTTAGAGAGGTAGTCGGTAAACACACCAAACGCTTCAAAGGAGCTTTGGACGGTGAAATTTTGCAGTTGAGTAATGGAGGAACCATCGTGCTACGAGAGCCTTATTATCCTGAAAGCGATTTGCATCAAGAACATTTACAACTTTGGGTGGCAGAGATTCAAGTGGAAGGTACTATCGAGGATTATCTGGACAGACATGGAATGCCGATTCGGTACAATTATGTGGAGTCACAATATCCTCAGTCTTATTACCAAACCATATTTGCAAAAGAGATGGGGAGCGCAGAAATGCCCTCAGCAGGGAGGGCTTTTACTCCACAATTGCTGACTCAATTAGTTATTAAAGGCATTCAAATTCTTCCGATTGTACTCCATACAGGTGTGGCAAGTTTGGAAATTGATGAACGTCCTTACCAAGAATACTACCGAGTATCGACACATACTGCATCGGCACTTAATTTGGCTCGCCAACAAAATAAACGGATTATTGCTGTCGGAACGACTGTGGTACGGGCATTGGAAACGGTGACAAACAAGGAAGGGCTTACCCTCAGCGGGTCGGGTTGGACTGATGAATTCATTACCCCCGAAAGAGGTCTTTTTGCAGTGAACGGACTGCTAACAGGTTTTCACGAACCTAAAGCTTCTCACCTATTGATGTTGGAAACTTTGGCGGGTCGTCCACACATTGAAGCTACTTATCAAACTGCTATTGAAGAAGCTTATCAATGGCATGAGTTTGGCGACCTGCATTTAATTTTATAGTCTTAAAAAATCATTTCAAAAGCACTTAACACATTGCTTTTATTTAATGCAAAAAACAACAATTTGATATACCAGTCAGTTTATTAGTAATTTATGATTTGCAGTTTGCCATTTTTCACGATGAACTGCAAACCATAAATTTATACTTAACTGCTTTTAAAACAATGATTTCATGATTTTTTGGAAAGGTCCAGCCGCACTCATCGTATAAAAATGGAGGCAAGGAACACCAAATTCCAACAATTCTCGACATTGTTGAACAGTCCATTCAATACCCACCTCTTTGACTCTTTCTTTGCTATCAGATTTTTGAATTTCGCTGACCAAATCTTCAGGTAGTGAAATATTAAAAATACCAGGCA
>JBGCDY010000504.1:0-2829 GCA_045105835.1 Chitinophagales bacterium | reverse complement strand
CTTGCGGTACATTCTGAAATAATTTTGCAGGGTACTGCTCGCAAAAGTCTGTGTTGCAGCTTCTACCTTGACGTTTTCTTTTGCTTCAATCGCTTGGTGCAATCCATCCGAATAACGACGACCGTCCATCATACGACCTGTTTGTTCGTCAATGATTTTCACCTTATTGTCTTTCACCACATATTCTACCTCTTTCTCAAAAAGTGTGTAGGCTTTCAGCAATTGGTTGACAGAGTGAAGGCGTTCAGATTTGACGGCAAACTCCTGCATTAATTTATCTTTTGCCTCAACCTTTTCAGTATCAGAAATACCAGAGTTTTCAACATCTGCCATTTCTCCACCAATATCAATCATCACAAAAAGACCACTATCTTCACCATCTTTTGTGATGAGTTCTATACCTTTTTCGGTCAATACCACATTGTTGTTCTTTTCTTCAATGACAAAGTACAACTCTCCATCCACTTCAGGCATTCGCTTTGATTGCTCTTGAAGGTAGTGATTCTCTGTTTTCTGCAAAATGGTTTTACTGGAAGGCTCACTCAAGTACTTAATCAATGGCTTGTATTTTGGTAGTGCTCGGTAAGCACGCAACAAATCCAATCCACCACCGCCTTTCTCAGGGCTTATGTTTCCTTCCTTGATTTTCTTTTTCGCCTCTACCAAATATTTTGATACCAGTTTTTTCTGGGTATCAAATAGTTTTTGAATACGGGGTTTCAAGTCATCGTATTGATGCTCATCACCTCTCTCTACAGGTCCCGAAATAATCAATGGTGTTCTTGCATCATCAATCAATACCGAATCCACTTCATCAATCATTGCATAGTGATGCTTGCCTTGTACCAATTCATTTGGATTGCGAACCATATTGTCACGCAAATAATCGAAACCAAATTCATTGTTTGTACCATAGGTAATATCTGCTCGATAAGCCTTTTTGCGCTCATCAGAGTGCGAACGGTATTTGTCAATGCAATCTATCGTTAAGCCCAAAAACTGAAAAATAGGAGCCATCCATTCGGAATCCCTTTTTGCCAAATAATCATTCACTGTGATAATATGCACCCCTTGATGAGTCAAACCATTCAAGTAAGCAGGAAGCGTAGCCACCAAGGTTTTACCCTCACCCGTAGCCATCTCCGCAATCTTACCTTGATGCAATATTACCCCACCAAGCAGCTGAACATCGTAATGAACCATGTTCCAAGACACCTCCGCACCCGCAGCCATCCATTTCATTTTGTAAACAGCCTCATCTCCTTCAATAACGATATTCCCTTGGGTAACCGACAATTCTCTATCCAAATCCGTTGCAGTCGACCTAAGTTCCTCCGTTTCTTCTGTAAAACGTCGAGCCGTTTCTTTCACCACTGCAAAAGCTTCTGGAAGAATCTCTTTCAATACCACCTCCAACTCTGCATCTCTTTTCTTCTTGAGTTTATCTACTTCTTTATAACGTTCCTCTTTGTCCTCTGGAGCAATATCAGGATTGTTAATAGTAGTCTCTTCTATACCTTTAATTTCCTCGTCAATAGATGCCAAGTGAATCGCAATGCGTTCTTGAAACAAAGCAGTTTTACCTCTCAATTCATCGTTGCTGATACCTTGTAGCTTGGAATACGCCGTTTTAATTTGCTCAACTATGGGCATCACCAACTTGATATCTTTGGCAGATTTATCGCCAAGAATAACTGAAAGCATTTTATTTACAAAACCAAACATGATTGATATATTTCAGGTTTAAAATACATTGTTTTACTGCTTGTCACTATGACAGCCAAACAATTTGTAAAATTACAATTATTTGTTCATTAAATCGGTTTACAAGACATTCAAAGATTGTACCGCTAGCAGATATGCTGCCATTATTGCACTTTTTTTGAAGAACGACTGACTAAATGGCTTCAAAAGGTCTCGAAAATTTCATTCCCTCAAAGATTACTCCCTAAGAGACAAGCACTTGATTTCTCTAAAACCAGCCCCTAAAGTCTTCTTTCTCAAATTTTAGACAAAAACAATCACTTTTCATTGTAATTTTAAATTTGATTTCCCTACTCGCTTATTTGCTGATAAATCAACTCTCTGTCTATCGTTTCGGTCAATGGCCCCACATGTTTCAATTTGATTTCGGCAATACTCCTTCCAAACAAAGCACATTCTTTTGGAGAACGTCCGTCCAACCAAGCCGTTAAATAGCCTGACCAAAAAGCATCTCCTGCTCCTGTAGCATCTGCTACTTCAATTTTTTTGGCAGCAACAAACACCAATTCTGCGCCATTCGACACATAAACGCCCTTACTACCCAAAGTCAGACAAACCTCTTTTGCGCCCAAATCATGTATAAAAGCAATGATTTCTTCAATGCTATCATCAGGTCTTTGATAAGTTCGTTCCCAATCATCTGAACTCAATTTGACCAATGCACCATAACTGCAATAAGTCGCAATCACTTCCTGAGCCTCTTCTCGATTCGCCCATATTTCGGGTGCATAATTGATGTCAATACTCAGCTGACAAGCATGGTCAGCTGCAATCTTCGCTGCGTCCATAATGCTTTTTTGAGCAGGATTCTTGCTCAAGGCAAAACAAGTCGTGTGAAAAACTTCTGCTTGCTCCAAAAATTCAGGAGATAGCTGGTCTGGCAGAATCTGAGCATCCGCTCCTCTATATGCCTGAAAATCGGGTGTACCTTCTGTTTTGGCAACTGTAATAATTGTAGTAGGAAAATTTGGACGCATTTTTACTCCACTGCAATCCATGTCCAGAGCTAATAACTCCGATTGCAGGTACCGCCCCAATCCATCCTCGCCAATACTTGCCACGAGT
>JBGCDY010000503.1:0-9947 GCA_045105835.1 Chitinophagales bacterium | reverse complement strand
GTGCAATCTGGTTGATACTCCACGTTACCGCACCTTCTGTTCCCATCGAAGCATCTGCCAATTCTGCTGCAATGTATGGGAAAGCGAGCGAAGTAGCAGTGGATAAAACCAAGAAAATCAAACCAATGAAAAATACAAACTTATAGGGAAGGGTATAGCGAAAAATGCCCAATAAATGATTGAAGCCTTCTTTATTGATGCTTTTTTTGGGCAAATCTTCGGTTACTTTGTTCCGTCCACGACGACTCATATAGAGGTGATTTGGTTAAAATTTTTAAAAACAAGTACTTTCAATAGCCTAAGAATCCAGAGGAGACTTCGGTAGTTTCTCTATTCAAAAATCGAATATAAATTTCACTAATTATTGTTCTTTTGTGAAATCAAACTATCGAAGTCTTTGCGTACCAAGAAATGAGACTGCAAAGGTTCAAAGAATTCTAAAAAATCACTGATAAACAAATGTTTAGCGTGAAAAGGCTATTGATTAACTTTTAAAAGATTGCAAAAGTAATTCAAATTTGATTCTTAAACAGTTCCCTCCTTACATTGTTTTTTAAAATATTACACCTTCAATCTCTATTTGTCCAAAACGTTTCTAATTTTGGGTTCGCACATCGTGCAATTCCCAAAACTAAACTTCAATAGACATGATTCAACAATTTGAAATCCAACTTCCTGCTTATCCAAGAGGTTTTCACCTCATCACCCATCACATCGAAAAAGAACTGAGAGAGCTACCTGCAATGGGTTTGCTCCACATTTTTATCCAACACACTTCGGCAGGAATTTGCATAAATGAAGGTGCAGACCCCGATGTATTGACCGATTTTGAAACGGTATTCAACCGCTTAGCACCTGAAAATGACCCCGCTTATGTGCATACAATGGAGGGCCCTGATGATATGCCTGCTCACATCAAATCTGTTATGTCGGGAAGCTCAGTCACGATTCCGATTACCAATCACCGTTTGAATTTGGGAACTTGGCAGGCGGTTTATTTGTGTGAATTTCGCAATCATGGAGGAAGACGCAAATTGGTGGTAACGGTTTGGAATTGAGGCAATTTTGAGGATTTGGAGTAGGAGAGAAGACTGGAAACTTCGGTAGTTTGGTCTCTGAAAATATTACATGCGGATTTACTTGGAGTTAAATTTTTACGAAATGAAACTACCGAAGTCTTTATGCCTCCTATGAGAATCATCAGGTAATCTGGATTTTAAGCCCCAAACAATTCTTTCCACGGAATCACAAATGGCAAAACTACTACCCAAATTACAAAACACATTGCCATTCCTTTGGGATATGGTTGTTGGTTTATCACCGCAGGCAAAGCTGCAAAAATCAGCCATGAAGATTTGTAGATGAGTTGGAATAGTAGAACCAAGCTCATTTGGCGAGGATAGAACAAGCCCAAAATGGACAAGATAAAAATCGCTCCCCAAAGCGCACCTACCAATCTAATGGCTTCGGAGTAAGCAAAGGCATTGGTAAAAACGGTCTCTTGGGCGATTTTTGGAGTGAACAAACTGGTGATACTAATCCATCCTGCGACAAGAATGTTGGCGAGGTAAACCAATTTAAGAGCAATCATTTTTTACATTTTTTTGAAGCACTCACCAATCAACTCTTTTGAAGCTTAATTGTTCGATGTTTTTTCTTCAAAAAACTCAAACCAATTCTTCATCGTCAAATTCAAAATCCACATTTCCTTCCAACTTCAAAGGGCGAATATCGACCACCCATTCCTGCTTCAAAAAAGGCAAAGTAGCTTGAATCGAATCGTATTCATGTAGGTTTTGGGCATTGACTTCAAAGAGTTGCTGCAATTTTTTGGTGGGTAGTGTCACTGCTTTTGCGCCCATGATGAAGTAATCCAGAACATCACTATTCCACTTACCATAGCTACTCAAAAGTACCAATTCGTCGGGGCACTCAAACTCTATCGTTTGCACTCCTTGTTCTATATCATACAAACTCAACAAATTACTTGCATCTCCCAAGCTTGGACTTTTTCCATATACACCTCCACAAGAATGCCATGCCCAAATTGGCGCATTGCCTTTGCAGTCAATTCCTTTTGTTTCCATTTGGTCACGCATCCATTCATAAGCCCTTTTCCAAGTCTTCCACCCTTGGCTTTCATACCTTTCCCATTGAGCAGTAAGGATGCCGTTTTTTTGAAGGGCTGTAATGGATGCATTGGATTGAAAAGTCCATAATTTCATGTTTGTGTGGTTTGTAGGTGTAAATTTGAAGCAGGTATTGTATCATTCTTATCACTTCAAATGTTTCGCCCAAAAACCCATCATGGTTTCATAGAGTTCAATTTTGTTGTTTTCATGAAAAAAACCATGCCCCTCATTGTATTTGACCATATAAGGCACATCAATACCTCGGTTTCGGAGATTGCTAACCATTTGGTCTGACTCATGAATATTCACCCTTGGGTCGTTGGCTCCTTGTATGATGAAAAGAGGTTTGGTGATTTTTTCGACATTAAGAGCTGGAGAAGTTTCTGTCATGAGTTGTTTTTCCGCAGGATTGTTGGGGTCGTACCAAAGTTGATAAAATTGGTGCATATAGGGTTTCCAATAATCTGGGAAAGAATCCACGAAAGTAAACAGGTTGGAAACCCCTACATAGTCTATTCCACAGACGTATAAATCGGGTGTTTTGACCAAACTGCCCAAGGTTGCCAAGCCGCCATAGCTTGCACCATAAATGGCAACTTTCTCTTTGTCGATCCAACCCTGTTCGATGGTGTAAGCAAGACCGTCCTCTAAGTCTTCCAACATTTTCCGACCGATTTGCTTTGCAGCCGCCAAAAACAATTCTTTACCATAGCCTCCCGAACCTCTAAAATTGACCTGTAAAGTAGCATAACCTCTACTCGCAAAGAGTTGGGTTTCAGGATTGAATCCCCAGTTGTCTCTTACACCATGTGGTCCTCCATGTGGGTTCACAATCAGAGGTACTTTTTCTCCATTTGCTGCCTTTTGGGGTAGGGTGATGTAGCCATGAAGGGTCATTCCATCTCTGCTTTCAAATTGGATGGGGCGCATTTCTGCCATATCCTCCTCTTTGAGTTGGGGCATCAAGTCCAATAACTTTTCAAATGCCTCTTTTGCTACATCATACACATAATAACTGCCATACAATTTGTCACTTTGGACATATAGCAAGTATTTGTTTTCTTCCTCAGTTACACTGGTAATGGAGTATTCCTTGCCAGCAAAAGCGGTTTCAAATTTTTCGTGTAGTTTTTTGTAGGCTTCACTTATCGGAACTTGTTGTTTTTTAGCACCTGTGTAGCTGTAAAAATCTACCTCATAAGCTCTTTTCCTTGAAGTGCGAATTCTTTGAACATCGAATGTTTCGTGGTTGTATAGTTTTTCGAGCACCTTTTTCTCCTTCAAATCATACCGTATGATTTCATCCGTGTTGCTTTCCAAATTGGATACCACAAAGGCTGCGTGAGGATTGTCGCTCGCATAATCAAAAGCCAAAATATGGAAATGTTCGTCCCAACTCGTTCTGAGGATTCGTTCAAAAGGAGCATCATTGGAAGTGCGGTAGTACAAGACATAATAAATCATGTCTTCCTGTTGGACATAGGCTCGGAGGTTTCCATCTTTGTCAAAATCAAAGCCAGAAATAGGAGCAGTGACATCCTTGTTCTCAAACAATTTGACCAATTCACCCGTATTGATGTTCAGCTTGAATGGCTCATATATTTGTGCGTTTTCTTTGTTGATAGAAAGGATGATATGGTCAGGGTCTTCCTTCAATAATTCTATTTCTAAGCTGATTCGAGCATTCTCAAAAGGAGTCAAAGCCTTGAGATTAGAGCCATCTATATTTATTCCAAACAAGTGGAAATTTTCGTTTCCTCCTTCGTCTTGGATATAAAGTAAGCGGTTGTCATTTGCCCAAAAATGCCCCTTTATCAATTCTTCCTTTTCTTCAATGACCATATTAACAGCTCCTGTATTCAGGTCTTTTACATAGACATGGTTTTTACCTGCACCATCTTTTTGTTGGTAAGAAAAATACCGACCATTGGGGGAAAGTCGAAAGGAAGATTGCTGGGGTTTGGCAAAAAAATCGCTTACGGAATACTTATATGTGTCCTTTTCTAAGGCTGCGAGTTCTGCAAAGGTTTCTTTGGAAGAAGGCAATTTAGGGTTTCCAGGAAGTGTCACTTGCTTTTGTTGTGTCTTTGTCATTAGGGGTTATTTGAGAAGGAATATAATTGCTTTGTTGTTCGATGTGTAAAAATAGCCTTTTTCAAACAAATGACTAAATGGTTTGCAATGCTTGTAGGACGTTTTTAATCAAGCCATTCCAATCTCCCGATTTTTTTTGCCTGAAAATTTGAAGTGAAGAGTACCAAATAGTAGTCGCCTCGTCCAATCCCCAACGCCAATCAGGAGCATAATCCAATAACAACCAAACCTTTTTATTCATCGAAGCTGCCAAATGTGCCACGGCGGTATCTACCGAAATTACCAAATCCAATTCTTCAATATATTGGGCTGTGTCCACAAAATCTTCAATCATTGGAGCCAAAATGGTCAATTTAGAATCCTTCAAATCTTCCACTGCCTTGCCGACTTGTAGGGAGTACCACTCTGCATCCTTTCGCTTCAATAGTCGGGTAAAAAAACGAGGAGGTATGGAGCGTTTTTGGTCATCTGGATGGTGGGGGTTTCCTGCCCATACCAAACCAACTTTGAGCTTTGGTGATTCTGGTAAAAGCTTGTTTTTTTGATTGCTTACAATTGGTTTTTGAAGCGGGGTAGGGGTGTTTCCAAAAAACTGGGGAAGACTCATCATGGGGATTTGAAAATCCATCTCAGGTATCACCTCCTCTGTGCTAATGACATTGATTCCTTCAAAATTTTGCTCTATCAATCGTTTCAAGGCAGGCTGCACACGCAAACAAACGCTTGCTCCTTTTTGCTGCAAGAAAGGGAGATAACGTACAAATTGAAGTGTATCCCCAAAGCCCTGTTCGTTCCACACCAAAATCGTTTTTTCCTCCAAATTTTCACCCTTCCAAAAAGGAGCTTTGGTATCGGGATTCAAAGATTGATTGCGAAATGCCAAACGGCTGTCAAACAATTTCCACCCTTCTTCCCATGCTTCTGTCTGCAAAAGTACCTGAGATAAATTGTATTGAAAAGGGGCGAAATTGGGTTCGATAGCGATGGCTTGGCGGTAATAATCTATGGCATCTTCGGTATAAGCTGCCGATGCAGAAGCTCCTGCAATGGCATTCAAAAGGTCGGTATCTTTTGGGGCTACCTCCAATCCCTTTTCCAACACATCAATGGCAGCTTCATAACTTTGAAAGTCGTCGAGCGTGATTCCGAGATTGTAAAGAATGTCTGTGTTTTGAGCATCATATTTTAAGGCTTGACGAAAAGCGGTAATAGCTTTGGCATACTCCTTCAATCTGCGGTAGGCAATTCCCAATAATAGCAAAGTTTGGGCATTTTTACCTTCCTTTTTCACCGACCTATTCAAAGCCTTAATTGCCTCATGAATATCTCCAAATTCCAATGCCATAAATCCATAAACTTGCAAATCAATGGCAGTTTCCAGTCTATTTACCTCAACCTCTCTATACCATTCTTCTCCTTTTGGATTGTGGTGGTCGTCGATGTGTATTTGGTAGGCTTGGTGAAGTTTTTCGGTGTTGGTCATTTTTGATATTGTTTTATGGTTGAATTGCTGAATGGTTAGTTCCTGTTATGTGTTTGATTCCTACGAATAAAAAGATTCTTGTTAACCCTTTTGCAGCCAAAACCCTATCCACAAAGCTATCAAACAAGCCCCTAAACTCAAACCTACATTGACCAGTGCATGGAGTGCATTTCCATTTTGTAGCAAAGTGAAAGTTTCGAGGCTGAAAGTGGAAAAAGTACTGAATCCACCACAAAATCCGATGGCGAAAAAGGGTTTGAAGGCATCGTGTAAATCTTCGCCTTTGTCAAGTAATAAACCTGCTACAAAACCCAATACGATACAGCTCAAAAAGTTGGCAGCCATCGTGCCTATGGGCAATATCGTGGCGGGATGTCCATTCCATTTTGACAGCGCAAAACGACACAAACTTCCGAAACCGCCGCCCAAAAATATGGCTATATAATGAAGCATTTGAATGAAAATTGTTGGTTAAATGAAGGGCAAAGTTAACAGGAATTTTTGGTTCGGAGGAATGACACAGGAATTCGTGGTTCGTAAAAACCTTAGACTTAGGAATAAACTTTGACAGCGGCTGAAAGCCCTGTCAACAGTTGTCACAATCCAACAATAAAACCATTCAGCAATCCAAAAATCAATCAAATCCCAATCAATAAATATCCCGCCCAATCCTGAACACTGTTGGTTTCCTCTTGCAGCAAGGACAATTTAGCTTTGCGCAAAGCGGCAGAATAAGCATCGCCTTCGAGGATGTATTCAAACAATTTTTTGACCAATCGGCTGCTGCTTTGGTCAGGAATATCGAACTGGGTGAAAATGATATTGCTAGCCCCCGCATATAAGAAGCCCCGATTAATTGCCATCATGCCTTCTCCTTTTTGGATTTTACCGATGCCGCTGCTGCAACTGCTCAATACCACCAAATCTGCTTGAAGATCCAAATGGTAGGTGTCGGAAGTATAAAGAAGGTAGTCTTTTTCGTGTTGAGGCGTTTCTTGTTTAGAAGAGGTTGAAGTAAGGTTTTTATCAGAAGAAATTTCTTCGTTTTTTGCTTGATTATTGACCTTTGCCAAATAAATTCCCGACAGACCTGCTTCGTTATCTTCTACAAAACCATGGGTCGAAATCAACAAAAACTTGTGCTTAGAAGCTTCTTTGATGAGGTTTTCTTTTGAAGCAGAAGCATACAGAAATGCTTTGGCATCCAAAGATTTATCTTGGAAGAGTTGATAGACTTCTTTCACCTCCATTTCGGTGCTCGGCAAATTATCCAAAGCTGCATCACCCGCCCGATTGCTCCTCAAAACCTTGCTTCTTCCGTGATGGCTTTCCAATGCCAATTCCACTTTGTTTTCGCCATTGAAGCTGACGGGAGCAAAGCCCAAAAAAGAGGTTTCGAGGGTAGAATTGTTTCGGCTTTGGTGCATCTTGTTGAGCAGCAAAGTGGCGGAATAATGATAGCTGATTTCGTAAAGGTGAATCAAATAAGGGAGTTGGGCAAAAGCATTTGCATCGGCTGAATTGGGCATCAATAAGGCTTCAAAGGGAAGGTAGTCGGATAGGTCGTGACGCAGAATAATCGTTTTTTGAGGAACCACAGTCGGTGTACCCCATTTCTGCAAAACAGGAGCGAGGAGCAAGTCATAAAAGTCTGAGGCAGTTTCTATGTAATCCTCCACATCCATCAAGTTCACCGCATCCTGAAAATCCAATATTTTGTCCTCCAAATCATCGGGTCTACCCAAAGAATGAACTTGATAAGTATCGGCAGTAACTTCAAAAATGTAGATGTGGTTGATGCCAACATAGTAAGAAAGCAACAAGCTTGTAGGATGCAATACATCCTGACTATCTGTGTCTTTCAAGACTTTTTGGAGTTCCCTCACGCCCGATGTTCGTATATTTTGTTTGGATTGTCCATATTCAGGGTAGTCTTTTTCCAGCTGCCCATTCAGCGCTTCGTATTCTTGAGTTGTTTGAAAAAGCTGATTTTGAAGCTCTTTGAGAACCACCTTATCTGTGGTCATTTTGAGGCGTTTGTCAAGCTCCAAAAGTTTGGCTTCTAAGTTTTTCAGTTCTTGAAGCAAAGCAGTAGGAATACTGCTTTTGGTTTGTGCTTCGTTCTTTTGAAGGGCAGTCAACAATACAAGGGCTTTTCCTTTTTCGGCAAATAAAAAGGCTTCTTCCAAAATAGACACATCCCCTGTATGCTTGTAGAGTGCTAAGGAAGTTTGGATAGCAACTTCATGATAACCAGATATTTCCTCTACAAAAAACAATTGCTCTGTTTCTGCGCTTTGCAGTTGTCGGGCTTGGTCTATCACCGAAATCAATTGTTGGTAATGCTCAAAAGCGGCTTGAATGTCTTTGAGATTTTGGCTTTCTTGATATTGTTCATAAAAAATCCGTGCTTTTGACTCGATGGGCTTCAGTAGCATGGTGGCAGAAAGGTGGTGTTGGATGGAAGGGGCTTGGTAAATTACCGCTTCGCTCAAGTCGGTTGAGGTGATTTCACAAATGCTGTTGATTGCCCTCTGAAAATATTGCAGTGCCAGTGGATAGTTTTGGTGAGTTTGGTGAAAACGCCCAATGTAATCCAGTGCTTGAGCCGTTTTTTTGTGGTACTTCCCATACGCTTGCTCATAGATTTTCAATGCTTTCCGGGTATACTCCAAGCTTTTCGTAGGATTTTCTATCACCAAACAGCGTCCAATTTGAGCATAATTGTCCGCCAAATGAGGGTGTTTTTTGCCCAGCAATTCTTCCTGCATTTTTGCTGCCGATTGGTACTGAACCAATGCTTTTGCAGTGTCTTTTTCCTTCAAGTAGGTATCTCCAATTTTTGAATAACAATTGGCAATAGTTCGGTGTCCTTTGGGATATTTTTTAAGCCTAATGGTCAATGCCTTTTCGACATGGAAACGCCCTTTTTGATAGTCATGTAGGTTGATGTAACAAGCCGAAATATCGGTATGTGAATAAGAAACCATGAGGTGTTCTTCGCCATATTTATTGACCCGAATAGCCAATGCCTGTTGGAAATAAAGCAATGCTTTTTTGAAATTCCGTTGGACATGGTAGCAGCGCCCCAAAGCGCTGTAAGAAAAGGCAAGGTGTGGGTGATTGGCCGGTAGAATAGCTTGTCGAATGGTCAAACTTTTGAGGTAATAGGAGAGGGCTGTATCCAACAGGTTTTGGGGGAAACAGCAATTGCCAAGGTTGCTGTAAGTTCGAGCTGTGTCCACATGGTTTTCACCATGATTTGCTTGATAAACCTTCAACGCTTGCTCAAAATAATGTTGCGCTATCGGATAATCTGCTCGGTAATAAGAACAAGTTGCCAATTGATTGTAGACATCTCCTACTTCAATGGAGGTTTTTGAGACATGGGAAATGGCTTTCAGCAATGCTTCACTGAGCATGGCTTCCGCTTCTCCAAATTTTGAAGTTTTGATGCAAAAAATAGCCCACTGAATGTGCGCCTGCAAATAAAATGCCCACTCACCAGAGGCTTCAAATTCTTTGGATGACTCTTTCAGTAATTGAACAAGTTCTTCGGTGAGTTGATTTTGTTCCAATAATTTTTTAGCCTCTTGTAGCAAGCGGTGGGCATTCGTCAGAGATTGTTTGTTTTCCATGGAGTAATCGAATTACCTTTTACAAAGAAAAATCTAAATGCATTAAACTTAGAAAGCTTCAAGACTACAAAAGTAGGGAATCTTGAAGCTTTCAGAAAAGGCAAATTTAACAGAATTTATTTTGTAGGGTTTGAAGATTTGCGCTTTCCTTCAATAAATCAGAATGTTACAGAGGAAAACCTTAGGCAAGCTCAAAATTTTCATAAGCTTTGCTTTAGCCCACCAAGCCCAATTCTTGTACTTCAAATGGTATAATGGTTTCGATAGGTACTTCCAATCTTGCCAAAGTACCAAACCTAATCAAAGGGGTTTCGTCAGGGTCTGAAAATTCACCCAAACTGACCGTATTGGTCTCGATTGGGAAAGTTTGATGGTCAATGACAACGGACAATAATTTAATCATCAATGCATCAATTACGTTCATTGAACCTGTCAACAAAGAAGGAATGTATTCAAAATTGGCAATCACTTTTGCACCTTCTGGAATGAAGAATCCATTGATAACGGTATCTTCTGCCACAGGCAACTCTATGTTGGTAACCCCCATAGTGACTATGTGGTAAAACTCAGAGGCAGGCAAGCGAACCAACAATTGTCCTT
>JBGCDY010000502.1:0-11925 GCA_045105835.1 Chitinophagales bacterium | reverse complement strand
AGCAAATCTTTATCTGCAAGCATCCATGCCTCTGTTTCTTGAATAGGTATGATTGAAACCATAATGGTGCAATATTCAGAAGGAGACAACTCCTTCAATGCCTTTTGAGCAGGAATCATACTATTTTCAAGAACGTGTTTGTCAGAAGAACTATCTGCATCTTTGTGGACACATAGCAACATCATTCCAAAATCCTCTACTCCTTTTTTTGAAGCAGCTTCTACTTGTTCAATAAAACTCAAACCTGACTTGTCAACTTCTATTGGATTCAAAACTACTTCAATTTGCCCCTGACATTCAAAAGCTACCTTCTCTAATGTTTTCTGAACAATATTTTCTAAAAAACGAATATCAGTAGTCCCTTCTGCAAATAAACCTGCAAATAGTTGGTACATTTTAGATTGATTTTATAGTATCTTCAAAATCTGTTATTTGCAGGTAATCTTTCACTGTTGATAATGTCAACTTTCTTTCATTTTCTGAAAATTCAAAACTCAACTGCATATCATCATTTACCACGGGCAACATCTTTGTAGCGTTAATAATGAGTCGCTTACCTTCAATATCCGACACAATATTTCTCATTTGTGAATACCAAATACCTACATTTTTATCATTCCTCAAATTGAATAAATTACCAATTACAGCAGGGGAATGTGTATTCACAATAATTTGACGCAGTGGTTCATCTATCTCACAAAAATCAATGCTCAAATCTTTTAACAATTGCACCATTGATTTCATCCGAAAGGGGTGAATTCCATTTTCAGGTTCTTCAAAACATAATAAACCTGTGTGTTTATCATCGTATTCCAAGATACACAATGCCAAAATCCTCAATGTTCCTTCTGAAAGTACTCTTGAGGAGTATTCTTTTTGGTTGTTGTCCTTCAATTTTATTAAAAATTGTTTATTTTCCTTATCATCAACTACGTGCACTTCTGTAAAATGAGGTAAGAATTGCTGCAACTTTCGAGAAACCTCAATAAGGGTGTAACTATCTTCTTGTTTAATTCGATGCAAAGCACCCGCCAAATTTTTCCCACTTGAAGTAATCACATCTTCTCCGTTCCTTTTGTTTGTAGGTTTTCTCAAATCCTCGGGATTCAATTGAAGAAACCTCCAGCTACGCATCTCTTCTTTTGCAGCAAAAACATGAGGAAAATCAATTGTGTCAAAACTACTCAATACCGTTCTGGTTGCATGATTAAGGGGAAAACGTCTTTTATTCCCCGTTTTTCCGTCCTGTGGCACCAACACTGTTGGAATGCCATTCTCCATTGCAGTAGTAATATAAGGAATTCCCCTTTTACCTGTCTTTACTCTTGGACGCCAATTTTCAATATTTTTAGTAGAAAGCAAACCAATCCATTTGTCTTTTCCAGGTTTTAAATTTACCAATTCCTCGTAAGTAACTGCTAAATCTTCAATACCCGATAAATTAGTAAAGCGTTTGATTCTCAATCCATACTTCAATCTTGTATATTTTAAGACCGCTTCATTTCCCCAGCCATCCTTCACATTCTTATTCACCAACATTTCCACTTCAAAACTCATTTCCGAAGCATACGCATCATTTCCATATTGAGTGAACAACTCTATAAATTCTCCTCGCTGTTCACTAAATGCTTTTTTCAAATTATCTGTTTCTGCCAAACGAGACAAAAGCATTAAAGCATCAAACAAATTACTTTTGCCCGAAGCATTCGCCCCTGCCACAACTGTAAAAGGAGAAAACTCCATCTCAAAATTGTAAAATGACTTAAAACCATTTATTTTTATATAGGTTATCATTCTCTTTGATTTCGTTTTTCCAAAGATATTGTTTTTTTCTAAAAAATCATACGTTTTGGAACTCACTCCATTACAACTTTGTTTACTCCCTGCAATCCCTACCCAAAAACCTATTGAATAAATCCCACAAAACCTACAAGCACATGTTTGGAATTAGATACATAAAATTCGATGCCCACAAATACGTCATTCACTACAAAAACGGCAAGGCAAAAAAAGAAGGAAAAGGGCTATCCTTTTGGTACTACGAACCCACTTCTTCAATAGTAGCCATCCCGTCGGGTAGTGACGATGCTCCATTTATTTTTGAAGAATTCACCTCCGACTACCAATCCGTCACCATTCAAGGACAGCTTACCTACCAAATTGACGACCCAAAACAATTGGCGGAACTATTGGATTACACCGTTGACTTTCGGGGAAAGTATACTTCCGATGATTTCGAAAAACTCTCGCAACGTTTGGTCAATGAAATTCAGGCAGCCGTCAAAACCATGATTCAAGGTTTGTCCTTAAAGGAAGCCATTCGCAGTTCTTCCAATATGGAAGAAACCATTTTGGAAGAATTGATGAGTTCGGAAGTCGTACGACTATTGGGCATCAAACCTTTAAGTATCAACATTCTGGCAGTCAAGGCAAGCCCCGAAATGTCTCGCGCTTTGGAAGCTCAAACCCGAGAAGCCCTTCAACAAGAGGCAGATGAAGCGATTTACTCCCGCCGAAAGTTTGCAGTAGAACAGGAACGCACCATCAAGGAATCCGAATTGAATACGCAAATTGCAGTGGAGGAAAAGAAAAAGCAGATTTCACAAAAGAAAATGGAGGCGAATATCGAAAAGGCAGAAAACGAACGGGAGCTTCGTGAAATGAAAATTGCAGCCGATATTGAAGTAGAAAGTCAACGTCAACAACTGATTGATTTGGAGGTCGAAAACCAACGCAAACAAGCAGATACGGAGGCTTACAAATTGGAGAAAATAATGAATCAATACAAGGACGTTGATTGGAGAACCTTAATGGCACTGAAAGGAAACAGTGGTTCTAAGGAACAAATTGCCATCGCATTTAGAGAACTCGCTGAGAATGCCCAGCAAATTGGCACCTTGAATATCACCCCCGATTTATTGCAGGATTTGATGAAATAGGGAAAGATTCATTGACAATGAGCCATAGAATATTTGAAACATAACCTTTGAACCTTGGATGAAAGACATAAGTAGAAAGACAAAAGACCATTCTCCACGAAATTGTTAAGGGACATAAATCTTTAATCTTGTGTGTTTAATCTTTCGTCTAAACCCCTAAAAAAATACTTCAATGAATACTATTCAAAAAGAACGGGTCATCATTGTCACTGCAAAAACCCGATTGGAGAAACTCAAAAAACGCTTCAATACCATTTCACAAGCCAAATTTTATTTGGAGCGGCAAGGCAGTGATTTTGGAGCATTGAAGAAAGAGGATTACATGCTGAACAATTCGGTGGAAAACGTCCAGAGAGAATTGCAGGGAGTCGTCAAATCCAAAGTCATCAGCAAAGAATTTCTCCCCAATTACATTTTTTCCAACAAAGACATTGTGGTCGTTGTCGGGCAAGATGGGCTCGTAGCCAATACTGCAAAATATGCTCATGGCATTCCCATTATTGGCGTAAACCCCGACCCAAACCAATACGACGGAGTTTTATTACCTTTCCAAACCAAAGACATTGAGCGAATTGTAGAAAACACATTAGCGAGTAAATATCAACACAAAGAAGTCACTATGGCAGAGGCTCGGCTCAACGATGGACAACGCTTATTGGCATTCAACGACCTATTCATTGGGCCTCAAAGCCACCGTTCGGCTCGCTACAAACTCACGCATCAACAACAAACAGAATCTCAATCTTCCAGCGGAATCATCGTCTCTACAGGCGCAGGTTCTACGGGTTGGTTTTCTTCCTTAATCAACATGGCAAATGGCATTGCCAGTACTTTTAGGGGTGAAGTAGATGATCATACGGGCAGGATTGCGCCTATGAAAATGGTCAAAAGCTCCAAAAGGCGTTCTGCAATTCAACAAGTTGCCTTCCAACAAAATTTACCTTGGAATACTGACAAATTGGTGTTTGTGGTTAGAGAACCTTTCCGCAGTCGAACCTCCAATATTTCTATTTCGGCAGGAATCATTCACCCAAAAGAACATTTACAAATCGAATCTTTGATGCCACAAGGTGGGGTGATTTTTAGTGATGGTATTGAAGAGGATTTTCTGCAATTTACGGCGGGAACGATTGCAGAGGTTGGAGTTGCCAAAGAAAGGGCACATTTAGTAGTAGCTTAAAAATAAGACCTTTTTTCACAAAGTATTCTGTGGTTTTTTCATTTTTATTCTCATTTAGATTTTCGTTCACCGCTTATTCTTCAATCACCAAACCAATCTCACTCACACCATATCCACACCAAATTCCAAATCCACCTTCAATATTGTCCATAACCTGAGTAGAACCACCAAAAGGACCATTGGCATTGCGGCTAAACTCCAATGTCCGCCAAAAATCATAGCTTGCTTGGTCTATTGCAGTCCAGCGAATTTGAATCGTGTCCTCCACCTGAAAGTAACCATAAGTGTCCACATCTAAGTCAGTGCTTTGAGGCTCTCCTTTGTCCAAAGGGAAAAAAAAGTCTTTGCCATTGACCAGCAAATCATCGAATACAGAGCGAGGTGCTGGATAAAAAGGTTCATCATTTATTTGGGTAAAAAGACGGTAATAATTTCCCAATTCATCGGGGTCTTTGAACTGACCATACACCCTCCAATAATCCGCAAAATCTTCATTCAAATGCTGTTCAGCCCAGATGGAATCAAAAGGAACAGGCTGCGGAATCGTTGTCAGAGCAGATAGGTTTTCTCCATCTTCGGTGGTGATTTCCAAAGAATAAGTCTTACCTATTTCGCCCACAATTTGTGGAGGGAAAGAAGTGTATAGACAGAAATCAAAATTATCGGGAATCGAATCAGGTATGATTCCATTATCTCCTCCACCAAAAGCCAACAACAATTGCTGCTCTTCTGTCGTCAAATCCGACCAACAAAACTCTTGTAATTCCACTGTTTTTGAGCCATCTGACACCGTCACCTCTGCTCCTCGCACAAAATTTTGTTGGTAGTTTTCGATAGAAAAACTGCCGAAGTAAGGGAAATTTGTATTGAGGATTACGATAGGCGTTTGTCCGCTGTAAATCGTTCCTTCCACTACAATTTGAGGAATTGGGTCTGGCAAGTCAAGGGTGATTTCCTTTTCGCAATTCACGAGTAGGAAGGCAATGAGAATAAGAGGAATTATGTTGAAGGTGTGTTTCATTTTTGAGATTGCTTTGTATCAGTCTAAAAACGAAAACAGATACGGAATGGTTTTGTTTCTTTTATTCTTAGTTTTAATTCAACCATCTTTTTATGCACAAACCACAGGTAGAATGGCGAATCGAATTTGCTCAACATTTATTCGAAAAAGTGAATACAATTGAAGGGATTAAAGCCTGTTTTATTGGAGGTTCTGTTTGCAGGAATATGGCTGATGAATATTCAGACTTGGAGCTTTGCTTTGTTTGGAAGAAACCCATTGAAGATGCTAAAAGATTGCTCTTCAATGAAAAACTGGAAGGTAAAAGCATTTATTTGAATCACAACAAAAATCTCAACCAAACCGAAGAAAGCTTTTACTTCAATGGTTTTCAAGTGGATATTTACCACACTTCAATAAGTGCTACCAATACTATCATCAACGATGTCTTGGAACACCACGATATCCAATTCAGCAAACTCATACACCTAAACGTTCTTCAAAATGCGCTGCCTATTTTTGGAGAATCCATTTTGGAAAACTGGAAAGAACAAATACGAGCATATCCGAATGAAATTGCAGTAGCTATAATCGAAAAATACACCCAACGATTTTTCATGGCAAATGTGCCTCTGTTTATTTTCAGAAAAGATTGGACGATTTTTTACAATCTGATTGCAGGCTATCAAAAAAACATTTTTCTAGTTTTGACAGCTTTAAACAAAGTCTATTTCTCAGGCTTCAAAAACAGTTATCAGCATATCAAAAACCTGCAAATCAAGCCTTCTGGCATTTTAGACATTTACGACAAACTCTACGATTTGCCTCCAAATGAAATGTGGCAATCTATTGTCGATTTAAAATTGAAGGTATTGAATCTGATTGAAGAGCATTTTTCCAATGTGGAGATAAAGCATATTTACGAACGAGTAAATCAAGGAAGAGGAAAGTTTTCCAAATCACCTATTGCAGATATGTCGAATTAATAAATCATTTACAGTCTCGCTTCTTTCTTCCCTTTTCTGCCGTCCTACTTAAAATCAATAGATTCATACACTTCCAAAAATTCACTCATCATCATCGCCGTTGCCCCCCAAAGCACATGCCCAAATACATCGTAATAAGGCACTTCCAAACTGAATCCCCGACCAGACATAATTTTTTTTCGCTTGTGATTTCCTTCATCTATCAAATGTGAAAGAGGCACTTCAATAATCTCAGCGACTTCAACAGGGTCTGGGTAGAAAATAGGTCGTTCTTTCAACACACCTACTGTTGGAGACACGGCAATATCACTGACCGACACATACATATCCGTCAACTTTCCGACCACATCCACCATTGAAGTATCAAAACCAAACTCCTCATTTGCCTCTCTCAATGCCGTTTGAATCAAATCTCCGCCATCCAAATCCTCCTCTCTTCCACCAGGAAAACTAATTTGACCACTGTGTGCATAAGGTGATTCGGGTCGTCTCATCAAGGCAGTGTAAATCATATTTTGATGCGGATACAACATCAACAAAACACCCGCTCTGCGAACAGTAGCAGCATCATAGTTTTCAAGTTGAGACAAATCCCGCCTCCTTGACCACATTTTTTTCTGTGCTTCAATACCAGGCAAAGGTTTTTGAAAACGGTTTTTCAAGGATTGAGAAAACTTGTCTAAATTCATTTTTTGCTTTAAATTGTGAAAAGTAGTTTTTTTTTTTTTTTTCTTATTTCAATTTTCATTCATTTTAGTACACCATCACCTTCTGGCTACTACTCCAATCTTTCCCAACAGCTTTCACCCAATACATACCCGTTTCCAAATCACTGACATCTATGCTCATGTCTTTGCTCAAAGTATCCATATCACGAATCATTCGCCCCGCCATGTCAAACAATTGAAGCTGTGTAGCTGTTTTTTCAAATTTCACAAACAAAGTATTTTGTGTAGGATTGGGAAACAAGGCAAAGCCATCGGCTTGCAGTCGATCTTCAATGCTTGTTATTTCGGGCATCAAGGCTACATCCAAGCGAATAATTTGGTGTTTTTTGCTGATATTCAAACCACTGTATTGCACATCCAAATAACCTTCCGCCGAAAAAGTAAGGTCATAGGTGCCAATTCCAATCGGGCGGGCATAATGTCCCATTTGATTGGCATATACATCCGAATTGTCAAAATCGTGGTTTTCAATAAACACATTTCCTTCAATCGCCTCACCCGTCAAAGCATCCGTAATCGTGCCTTGAAATCCGTGCATCGCACGCTCCATATAATCCAATAAGGCCTGTCGATTGTAATCCCAATGCGCCACCAAATTATTGGCATTCAGCAATTTTTGGTCAGACAATTCAACCGTCAATTCCCTTCCATGCTCAAAGTAGGTCATGTAATCTTGGCGACCTCCATCCACTTCATACCAATCATAACCATTGGTCACACCATTCCCAAAACCATCAAAATAACTACTTGGACTCAATGCCTGCACGCTTTCGGCATACTCAACAGAACTACACTCCCACCATTCATCATCCGCATGTAATTGACTCTTTGTATCCCAAGGATAGTTGATGACTTCCGTTCCACCATGAAAATTTGCCGACATCACAAAGTGATTCTCTTCTGCCAATGCGATAAAAAGCGAAGTCTCCAACTGCATGGGTTGCTGATTGGCAGGAATATCTCCAATGATAAAATCTGGATAGTTTCGATTGAGGTCATGTCCTTCGCTATTGTAGCGAGTCGCACCAAACACACTTTCATCATTGTTGGTGTAAGTTCCATCGGGATTGGCAAGCGGATTGATCCAAATTTCCATGCCATTGACCATATTGGTGATTTGTTCGTTGGTTCCGTACTCACACAATAAATGGTCTATCAACTGCAACATCAAGGGAAAACCAGTCGTTTCGTCACCATGTATGCTGGAAGTATATAAAAACTGTGGCTCGGCTTCTTGTACCTCCACATTATCCGAAATCACTACTGCCAACAACTTCCTTCCACTCGGCAAAGTCCCAACCTCAACAATACGACACAAATCTCTATAGGTGTTCGCAAAATCAGCCAACATGGTTTCGTAGGCTTCATAAGTTGGATAAAAATCCCATGTTTCGAGGCAACCTGCACCACCTTTGGCAGTCCACTCTTTAGCAGTCAGCATCTTGGGTTTGTGCAAAGTACTTGGAGGAGGAAGTATTTTGTAGGGCAAATCGGTTTCCAAAAATGCCTTAAATTCACGTTTATTGGCATAAGCTCTTGCCACTTTTCCCCATTCTCCATGATCTATCGAAACGATGGAAGCCATCTCTTTCAAATCCGTAACTTTTGCTACTTCAAATTCAAAATAGACCTCTACTCTTTCTGCAAAAAGCTCTTCAATATTCACCGCTTCTTGTGCATATGCATTGAAGGCAAAAAAGAGGAAAAACAAGGAGGTAAGTAATTGTTTCATGATGGATATTTTAATCAAATATTTATTTGAGGCAAAAAAATGGTTGGTTATTTTAATTTTCAAAAATCAGCTGTTGATTTAACATTTCCGAACTACTTGATTGAAAAGCAGTTTTTCATTTTTATTTAAGTCTGCACGAAGTTTTCCATTGGACTTTATAGCCCTGAAAGGGCGCAAGCAATAGCACGGGGCAAAGCCCTGTGTTATTAATGAAAAAATCTATTAGCCCTGAAAGGGCGTAAGCAGAGATAAAACACAGGCTTGCGCCCTTTCAGGGCTAAAATAAAACCACTTTACTAATCATAGGGCGTTGCCCCATGCTAGTGCTGATGCCCTTTCAGGGCGTTTTTATCTATTCATTCAAAACTTCATACAAGCTTGATTTTTATTCTTATTTTAATTTTCATTCGTCGCTTTGTTTTGCTTAATTCTTTTTTTAGCCAAAGCCAAAATCATTGCCAACTGCTCATCTCGGCTAATATTAGAATTGTCAATCACCACAGAATCCTTCGCTTGCCTCAATGGGCTAACCTTGCGGGTCGAATCAATGCGATCTCTATCAGTCACATTTTTCAGCACCTCTTCAAAAGGTCTTTCCATACCATTTTCCTTCAATTCTTTAAACCGTCTTTCCGCTCGAACTGCTGCACTTGCAGTCAGAAAAATCTTCAATTCGGCATCAGGAAAGACAATTGTGCCAATATCTCGACCATCCATCGTGATTCCTTTATCATTGCCCAAGGCATGTTGTTGTTTGACCAACAAAGTACGCACTACTTTAATCGTACTCACAGGACTCACATGATCCGACACCTCTTTGTCCCGAATTCGACTCTCCACATTTACATCATTCAAATAGGTATCCGCATTGTAAGTTGTGGGGTTGTATTTGAAGCGTATGTGAATATCAGACAAGCTATTTTTGACAGCTTTTAGGTCTTTGTAATCAATCTTATTGTCAAGCAAATAAAGCGTAACGGCTCGATACATAGCACCCGAAGTGATGTATAAATAATTCAACTCTCTTGCCAGCCCCCTTGCCAAGGTACTTTTCCCACAGGAAGCATGCCCATCTATGGCTATGATAATTTTGTTGTTAGAATCCTTCGACATAATATTAATTTTTAGATAAAAGTAGAGTTTTACTACCCTTCAAAACTTACGCCACACTTTAATTGGGCTTCAATGTAAAACTCAACTTCAAAAGACTCACTGATTTAGATTTCATTGAAGTTTTGAGTCAGCATACAAGAAACAGTGAATAAATTGAAACCCTCACTTCAAACGCTAAAATAACAAATTATTGATAGACGCAATCAAATGAGAGACAAATGAAAAATAAGAAAAATCTACTCCATACCATTTAGAATCCTATATGCTGCGAAAATTAGGCGTTCATTTTCAGGAATCCCCTAAATGCTTCTTCAAATTTTCTTGAATAAATTGCACACTTTGCTGTAAATCTGTGCGTAATAAACGGTCTCCATCATTGAAGCTCACCATTTCGCGAAAATCCTTCCTCACCGCTTCAATCAATTCTGAACTATTCAATTGGGTTTCTTGCTTGCGAAAATCCAATGCTTGAAAGGCAGTAAGGAGTTCAACCGCAAGAATTCGCTCCAAATTATTGACCACTCGGTGGCATTTTGTTGCCGCATTTGCGCCCATACTTACATGATCCTCTTGACCTTTGGAAGAAGTAATCGAATCTATTGAAGCAGACGTACAAAGTTGTTTGTTTTGACTCACAATGGAAGCCGCAGTATATTGCGGAATCATCAAACCCGAATGCAAGCCCGCATGAGGGCTAAGTGCAGAAGGCAAATTTCGTTCTCCATTCAAGAGTTTATATGTCCTTCGTTCCGAAATACTGCCCAATTCTGCCAATGCCAATGCCAAAAAATCCAAGGTCAATGCCAAAGGTTGCCCATGAAAATTACCTGCCGATAAAATGCGGTCTTCCTCTGGAAAAATATTGGGATTATCGGTCACTGAATTCACCTCGACTTCAAAAACGCTCTGTACATACGCAATCGTATCCTTGCTCGCACCATGCACCTGTGGAACACATCGGAAGGAATAAGGGTCTTGAACATGGGCTTTAGCTTGGTCAATAATTTGACTATGGGCGACAAAACGACGGATTTCTTGAGCCGTTTTGAGCTGCCCTTTGTGTGGGCGAATTTGATGACTGAGTGCCAAAAACGGTTCTATCCGACCATCAAAAGCTTCCAAAGATACAGCCGCTACAAAATCAGCCACCTTGGATAAGTATTGACTTTTGAGCAAAATACACACTCCATAAGCTCCCATAAACTGCGTACCATTGATGAGTGCCAAGCCTTCTTTCGCCTGCAAATCAATCGTCTCCCAATTCATCAACGCCCAAACCTCTTTACTTGATTTCTTTTCTCCTTGATACCACACTTCCCCCTCTCCCAACAATGGAATACTCAAATGCGCCAAAGGGGCTAAATCACCTGATGCTCCCAAGGAACCTTGTTGATAGACAATGGGTAAAACGTTGTGGTTGTACATATCCACTAGCCTTTCTACGGTCTTCAATTGTACACCTGAATGACCATAAGAGAGGGATTGGATTTTCAGAAAAAGCATCCACTTCACCACATCCAATGGCACTTCTTCACCCATCCCACAAGCATGAGAAAGCAATAGATTCCGCTGCAATTCACTTAGTTCGTCCTTTGAAATCGAGACATTGTACAAGTGTCCGAAGCCTGTATTGATGCCATAAAAGGACTGTTCGGAGTTGTTTACCTTTTCGTCTAAATAGTTTCTACAATGGGTGATTTTTTGAATAGCATCGGGATGGATTTGAAGTTTGTAGTTATTGGCTTCAATTTGAAGAATTTGTTGCAGTGTCAAGGGCTGCTCACCTATTTTATGAACAGTTTCAGTTTGTTTGTTTTCCATGTTGTTTGTTAAAAAAGGCTGAAATATGTGAACATCAAAGATAATCGAAGCGATTGAAGTAGGAAAACGAATTTGTTTTTTTCCTATAGTTCCCTTTTGAAGCATCAGAAAACCTTTTTTTAGTTTCTTTGTTAGCAAACATGAAAACATGTTGGTATTATCATGTTTTAACAAAAAACAACAAATTGTACTTATATTTGTGGCAATAAAAATTATTACTCCTTAGTGAAACTTTCAAAACAATTCAGACCAAATAGGATTTTAATCAACGATACATCAAAAAGTTTTTGTGTTTGAATTTGTACTTTGAATTTGAGTTTTCACTTACCACATTCCTTTTTAATAAAATTGAAATATGAGCGAGCAAAAAGAAAGAATCAAATGCCTAATATTGGGTACGGGCCCTGCAGGTTATACAGCAGCTAT
>JBGCDY010000501.1:0-4870 GCA_045105835.1 Chitinophagales bacterium | reverse complement strand
TTCCAAAAACACTGCTGAAAATTTCGAAAATAAAGAAAGACTTGCGAAGTTTAGGTATCAATTTACTTTTATTTACGAAAAAAATCTTACCCGAATGAAACACATTGGATTACTTCTTGGTATTTTGTTGTTAACCTTTAGCTCCTGTTCTAAAAAGAAAATGGAATCCCTGCAATCTGAGTTTAAGCAACACAAAGCAAATTGTATCAATAAATTGGCAAAGGCAGAAGAGGAAAAAGAAGGGCTTCGAGCCAATATGCAAACCGTACAAAGAGACTTAGACCTTTGTAGAGAAGCACTCAAAAACGAGCAAGGCAAAAATAAGAACTTAGGTGACCAAGTAGATTACATGAAAAAAACGAATGGCAACCTCTTGGATCAGATGTCGCAGTTGTCGGTCATCAGTAAAACGGGAGCAGAAAGTATCCAGAAATCTTTGGAAGCAATGAACTCTCAAAGTGAGTATATCAAAGATCTAAACAAGAATCTTAATCGAAAGGACTCAACCAATTTGGCTTTGGTGATGAATCTCAAACGCTCACTTGGAAATATCAATGATGAGGATGTCACAATTGAAGTGAAGAAAGGGGTGGTTTATGTGTCTCTTTCTGACAAGATGCTCTTCAATTCAGGTAGTTGGCAGGTTTTGCCGAGGGCGCATGAGGTGCTTTCAAAAATAGCGAAAGTGGTCAATGACCACCGTGAATTGGATCTTTTGGTAGAAGGACATACAGACAATATGCCGATTTCAAACAGCTGTGTGACAGATAATTGGGATTTGAGTGTCAAACGTGCTACAGCAGTTGTGCGGATTCTTCAAAACCGATACAGTGTTTTGCCAAGTCGCATGACCGCAGGTGGACGCTCCGAATATGTTCCCAAAACGAGCAATGATTCGGTTTACAGTCGTGGAATCAACCGCCGAACCGAAATCATTATTTTACCCAAATTAGATGAATTTTTTGAATTGAATACACTACCTGAAGGTGGCAGGTAAATTTTTAAAAAGAGAAATGAATCGGTTAATTGATAGCAACTAACCGATTCATTTTCAAAATGGAATACGTATTTTCTCTCCTGCAATTCCCTGCAAAGCAATCGCCTTTTATTCCATCTCCGTTTTACAGAAATCATCCTATTCTCAAGGAATACTTCAAAGAAAACCTCCGATAACTCTCTCTCCCGATTAAGACCATTGAAGTCTACGAATCCAGAATTGAAGTACTGCAAAACGAATTGTCTCTTCAAAAGCTATAGAATGATGCCTTTTGTTAAAAAAGTTTTTCAGCATTTTACTATAACTTTTTCCTAGTTTAACAGAATATCTACTCAAAAAAGGAATTTTTTTGAATTGTAAACCGTTATGAAGATACATGATGTGTAAAAAAAGCGTTTATCATGTAAGAACCCTAAATTACAATAAAAACCTTTATGTACAATTTTGATATTTTTCAAGGAAAAGGACGCAAAAGCCCATTTGAATTTCCGACTTATGAACATCTCAACAAACTGGATGAACCGAGTGGCTATATAGCCAGTGATTACTTAAAAGATGCGGTCAATGTCGCATTGGCACTAGGGCAGCCCTTATTATTGACAGGGGAACCTGGTACAGGAAAAACGCATTTGGCCAAAAGCCTTGCTTGGGAATTGGGACTGGGGGAACCTTTGGTATTCAATGCCAAAACGGATTCTTCCGCCAAAGATTTGTTTTACCGTTATGACTCTTTGGGGCATTTTCACCATACCCAAATCAAAAAAACGGAGATTGGAGTAAGTGATTATATTCATTTTGAAGCTTTGGGAAAAGCCATTTTAGCTACCTATACGGATGCAAATGTGCGGGCTTTATTGCCGAAGGATTTGCAGCAAAAAGAGGCCCAAAAATCTGTGGTGCTGATTGATGAGGTGGACAAGGCAACGCGTGATTTTCCCAACAATATTTTGCATGAGATTGAAAACATGAGTTTTACGGTCACAGAAACAGGTGAAAAGTATGGTATTGAAGATCAGCGATACCGCCCAATTATCATACTGACCAGTAATTCGGAGAAAAATTTGCCCGATGCTTTTCTGAGGCGTTGTGTGTATTACCACATTCCGTTTCCTGATCGAGTGATGCTCCAAAAAATAGTGAATACACGTTTGCAATTGAGTGATGCATTCAAGGAACGAATGCTGGAAGCTGCGCTCAATCATTTTGAGGAAATTCGGGCTAAAAACCTGCGAAAAAAACCTGCAACTGCGGAGCTTTTGGCGTGGATTCACATCCTCAACAAATTGGAAGTGAATATGAATGTGCCGACTCCCGAAGAGTTGATGAAATTGGCAAGTAGCTACAGTATTCTGGCGAAAAACCCAGAAGATTTGAAGCGACTTAGAGAAGACTTGTAGGTTACGACTGTTGAAGTTAGATGGATATTGTTAAACACATCGATTGGGGATATAGATTGATGTTTAAACACACATATTTTAATGATAATGAATCAAAATGCCAGTCAAAAAACATTGACTAATTTTTTCATCAAATAATAGGTTGGAATGCTAAAAAAATAATAAACCATATACCTTAACACACAACACCCATTAAAATGAATCCACATTTGCTACCTTTTGAAGATTTTTTTACCTACCTCCGACAACAGGGTTTTGAGTTGGGTGTAGATGATGTTTTGAAAGTACAGGTATTACTCAATCGACTGCCAGAGGACTGCCCATTAGACCGTTTGAAGCGATTGCTTTGTCCATTGCTGGCAAATAATGAGACTCAACAAGCCTCTTTTTACCAAGCTTTTGATAGCTATTTTGGTGGTGCTGCACCTGCACAAGAACCTTTGCCAAGTAGAAGTATAGTAGCTTCTAAGACAGAAGATTTGGCGGCAGAGTATGATTCAGAGCAAGTGGAGAAAAACTTGGGGGAGGATCCTCGTTACGGCAAATATGGCGAAGTGAGACGCTTTACCTTTTGGGGCTTCATTACGAGCCGTTTGACTTGGGTAGTAGGCTTTGGAGTAGTGCTTTTGTTGCTTCTATTTTTGGGATTGAACCAAAACCCCACACCCAAACAAACAGGAAGTGCCCATATTGAGTCTTTGTCGAAGCCTTTGGAATCTGAACATGCCTCACCCTATCGAGTGGAAAAACCTTATGAAAGTCAAACTGCTTTTGGGTATTGGTGGATAGGATGGGCAGCATTGATTGCTTTAGGAGGAATCGTGTTGTATCGTTCTTACAAAGAGGAGCGAGAAAATTTTTATTTGGAGGTGGAGAGTCACATCAAACCACCAAAATATTGGAATATTCAAATCCCTAAAACCGATTTGAAATTTCAGCATTCTCCGATTTTTAAGCAGGTGAGTCGAGAATTACAACAACGTCACAAAGCGCCTACTAACCAAATAGATGTAGCCAAAACAGTGGCAGAAACCATCAAAGCCGCAGGTTTTCCGAGATTTCAATACCTCAAACAAAGTACGCCACCTGAATATTTGATGTTGTTGCCACAAAGCCGATACCAAGACCAACAACTTCAATTGTTTGAAACGTGGTATCAGATATTGAAGGAGCAGGAGGTATGGGTACACCGTTTTTTCTACAAAAATGACCAGCCAGAATTGTGTACGGATGAGAATGGAAGCACTTTTCACCTCAAAGAATTGTATGCAAAACATGGTGATTGCCGTTTGTTGGTATTTGCGAACCTGAACGATTTTGATTTCAAAAAAATGGGTGCTACTGCAATGGGTTTTTGGTCGGATTGGTCAGAAAAAGCCTTGTTGAGTATTGGTAGCTCTTCAAAGGAAGTGCAAGGTTTGGTAAATGAAAACGACTTCTTTTTGCTGCCTGCAAAACTGGAAAGTTTGACCCAAATTAGCGGTATTTTTGAAGGCAAAAAAGAAGTGCCTGCTTTTGATGCGGTAAAAATATTGGCTAAAAAATGGCAAGGTTTGAGTGTGGCAGAAACGGTGAAGGAATTGAAGCGAAGTTTGAATGAGGTGAGTTTTCAGTGGTTGTGTGCTACAGCTTTGTATCCTGAAATGAATTGGGACTTGACCGTTTATATTGGAGAGGCTTTGTTTGACGAGCGAGAATTGGTGAAGGAGGCGAATGTGATGCCTTTGGTCAATTTGCCGTGGTTCAGAAAAGGGAGTATGCCCGATGCGCTGCGAGTGGCACTGGTGAGGCAGTTGGAGGAACAAAAGAAATCTTTGGCAAGGGAAGCTATTTTACATTTACTTCGATTGAATCCCTTAGTAGGGGAGGAGTACAGCGAAGAATTTTTTGACTATCAATTGCACATCGCATTGGAGGATGCACAATTGCACCCCGAAGATGCCTACAAATTGTCCACCCTGAATCATTTGACTGAGCAAGAAGCTTTTTTGAAGAGTCGCTACCAGCAAATTGTTCTGCGCTATTTGAAGGAAAAAGAAAATATGGGAAATGGTGCATTGCAGTTGAGTAAGACTTTCAAGACGCATTTTAAGCGAAAAGACATTGAAGTACAAGGAATCATCACAAGCCTCAAAACCGAGAAAGTCAAGTATGTTTATCCCAAAGTAGATTGGTTAGGACGTGGAGTAGCGACTTTTGTAGATGTTGTTTTTATTGCTTTTTTGTTTTTTGTGGCAGGATGTATAGGAGTTTGCTTTGGTGCTTTACCTGCAATCACAGTCGCTTTTGGGTTGGTTCTTTTGGCTTATTTGGGAATGGATAGTTGGGCAGAAGGTACAGGCTTTGGCAAGTATTCGGTCTATCGGGTGATTGATGTACGGACGAACAAACCTTGTAGTTTTTGGCAGTCTGCGGTGAGGAGATCGGGATTGTTTTTAGCGTTATTTGTGGTGACTATATTAATAGTGGAAGGTGA
>JBGCDY010000500.1:0-3545 GCA_045105835.1 Chitinophagales bacterium | reverse complement strand
CTGTTATTGAAATTCTGTAGAGACGATGCACGGCCACGTACCCCATTATGATTTGAAAATCGACATGCCAAGTACCTTGTAGTGCTACGACGTTGCAGTGCAACGTCTCTACGAAATGTATGAATTATTCAGGCTAAACATCCGAAGTCTCTTTTCACAGGTTTTGTCAGACAACCGAATATTTTTACTTCACGAATAAATGCGAATTACCTCTCCAGTTCCTCTACCATTGACACTTCTCACATAACCCATCATCATTCTTGCCATAGGAATAGGAGGATGTCCTGGGAAATAACTCTCATACTTCGCATAAGCATCTTCTACTACACCAGAGGAAACCACATTCACCCTGATTCCTTTCTTCAATTCCAAGGCAACAGCTTGTACAAAACTGTGAATCGCACCATTGACCATCGCCGCACTAGCAGTCTGATATACAGGGTCGTCTGCCAAACTCCCAGTCGTCAAAGTAATAGACCCATTGCGTTTAAGGTATTTCCTACCAATTCTCACCACATTCACCTGCCCCATCAGTTTGCTTCTCAAGCCAATGTGAAAATCCTTTTCTGTGAGCTTCTCAAAAGGAGCCCATTTCGCTTCACCAGCCGCACAGATAATAGCATCGACCTTACCCGTTTTTTTGAAGAGTTTCTTGATGGATTTAGAATTTGCAATATCCACTTTGAAGCCCGCCGTTGTCCTTCCTGCAACGATTACTTCATTGCCCGATAAAAAATGCGCAACAATTGTCTTTCCAATTGTTCCTGTTCCTCCAATTACTAATATTCTCATCTATTGAAATTATTTATGATTTATTTGGGTTCTCTGCAAAAGGAGACTTTCGAGGTTTTGTAAATTTCGGAAGTCCTTCTCTTCTCCACAAAATCACCAAAGAAGTATTTTTCTTCCTTACACCGACTTATTTTGTTCACTCGGCTGAATGAAATCCCACAAATTGCCGTACAAATCCTTAAAAACAGCCACTGTTCCATACGCATGCTTTGCAGGAGGTCGAACAAATTCAATGCCTTTTTCGAGCATCCTATTGTAGTCTCTCCAAAAATCATCGGTGAACATAAACATAAAAACCCGCCCACCTGTTTGGTTGCCTATCCTTGTGCGCTGTTCTTCATTGGAAGCTTTCGCCAACAACAAATTACAAGAACCTTCTCCTTTTGGAGCAATCACCACCCAGCGTTTGGTTTCGCTCAATACGGTGTCTTCAATAAGAGTAAAATCCAGCTTTTGGGTGTAAAATTCGATGGCTTCATCGTAGTCATTCACCACAAGTGCCATTTGTGCTATGCGTTGATTCATTAAACTATTTTTGTTTGGACAATGATAAGACAATTTATTTATCTTTGGAAACCCAATTTTATCTTTGAACAATACGCTTCAATCAACAGCTTGAATATGAAAACATCTTCCTTCGTTTACGGATTCCTCTTATTTCTACCTCTATTTTTGTTCCCACCTTCGAGCACTGCAAGCGTTGGCGGACCACAAACATTGGAAATGTTGGGCTATGATGTTTCCCAAAATTCGGTCTTGTTGTTGCGTCATAAGAAAGATGCAGAAGGGCTTCCTCCACAATTGTGGGCATTTCGTTTGGCTTCAGGAGAAACTGAGGTTCTTTCCGATGCTTCAAAGTATTTTCAAAACGACCAATCCATTACCACAGGATTGAAGTCCCTGAAAAAAACACAAGTCGTCACTCCCAAAATGCTTCAAACGAGTTGGCAAACACCTATTGAAGGGAACGACACCATTCGTCAATTTGAATACACACTTTACCCTGCAAAGGTAAAATTGCTTGACCATCAATTCGATATTCTTCAGTGCTACACCAAAGATAAACCTATTGAAGTAGCCGAACAGTACTATTTTGAACAATCCGATTTGGTTTTCTCCATTTTCCAACACTTCGGAGTTTGTTTTGAAACGGGTTATACCAAAGACACGCTGTTGGTTTCGACCATGAGTGCCATAGAAAGCATGGCTTATGACTTGAAAGAAATGGAAAAGGATACTTCTTCAATGAACAACAATCAAACAGTTACTCCCCCTTCAAAAAAAGTTCCTGCTCCATCTGATGACTATTCGCTTGCTTATACGCTGTCTGCAATGATTATTTTGGCGATGGTGTATTTGTTTTTGAGGAGTAAGAGTGGGAGGAATCGAAGAAAGAAAAGGAGGAGGTAGGTGGGTGGACTTTACGCTTCCACATTTAAATATTCATTGTTATTTATTTTTGTTTTGTTAATGTAAAATGAACTACTAACTTTGGCTTTCATAAAAGAAAACCAGATTTACAAAATAAAAATATAGACCCAAATAAAGAATTACAATGGCATATGAAACTCCTATCACAATAAAAAAAGCAATTGAGAATATTAAGAGACAGCAATATGTTTTACCTTCAATTCAAAGAGAGTTCGTTTGGAATAATGAACAGATTGAAAGGTTATTTGACTCTTTGATGCGAAACTACCCTATTAGTACTTTTTTATTTTGGAAAGTAAAGAAAGGCAAAATAAAGGATTTTCAGTTTTATGAATTCCTTCAACATTATCATGAGAAAAAAGCAAAACACAATAAAAAAATCGAACTATCTTCTGAAGAAGATGTAATTGCATTACTGGATGGGCAACAAAGATTAACCTCCATTTATATTGCATTAACAGGCACTTACGCAAGAAAAATCCCCTATCATCGCTGGGACAGTCCTCATGCTTTTCCTGAAAAAAAAATGTATTTAAATCTTTTAGCGAAATCTAAAGACCTGGAAACTGAGTATGATTTTAAGTTTCTAACGGAGTCTGAAGCACAAAGCTCTGAGGGTGTTTTTTGGTTTGAGATTGGGAAAATTTTAGACTTCACTGATATTAGTAAAACTGGACGTTATTTGATGAAAAATAAACTAATGGACAGTTCAAAATATACAGATACTCAAATTGATTTTTGCTACAATACATTAAATCAACTTTTTAATGTTATACATCAGATTGGTACTATTAGCTATTATCTTGAAGAAGGAGAAGAGTTAGACAAAGTACTTCAAATATTTATACGAATCAATAGTGGTGGTACTAAGTTAAGTTACTCCGATTTACTTTTGTCTATCGCTACTGCACAATGGAAAGACAAAGATGCACGTGAGATTATTCATGAGTTTGTAGATGAAATCAACCTAATAGGAGAAGGCTTTGGTTTTAATAAAGACTTCGTTTTGAAATCTTGTTTGGTACTTGCTGATTTTAAAGATATTAAATTTCGTGTCGATAATTTCACAAGAGAAAACATGGTTAAAATTGAGCAAAATTGGGATAAAATTTCCTCGGCTGTTAGAAAAGCAATCGAACTGGTTTCTAAACTTGGTTATAATAGAGACAATCTGATTGCAACCAACACGATTATTCCCATCGCTTATTTTATTTATAAGAACCAATTCGATAATTCCATTGTACATACCGCTGGTAGAGAGAATGACAGAAAAGCCATTAAAGAATGGTTGGCAAGGGTATTATTAAAGGGAACTTTTGGAG
>JBGCDY010000499.1:0-13702 GCA_045105835.1 Chitinophagales bacterium | reverse complement strand
GAGAACCTGAGCTTGAACCCCCAAAGCACAGTAAACCTAAAGTGGATATGAAGCGTAAAGAAAAAAATCCTTTGCACCTCATAACCTTACTTCTATGTTTGATTTTGATAGGAATCGCTTATATTATTTGGAAGCTTCAATAAGCACAAGCGAAAATCTACTAATCTAAAACGCCTCTCCCACAAATAGATAAATCCCACTTTGCGCCTTCCCCACATCTGAATTTTTGTCCAAACCGAGTGCGTAGTCTATGCGAAAATTGATGCGCTGTTGTTTGGAAATCATAAACCGAATTCCCCCACCTACACCTGCATGAAAACGGTCAAATTTCCAATGGTTACTTTGTTCATAGACTTGTCCAACTCCTGCAAAACCCACTATACCAATGAATTTCCAAAGTGGCATTCTGTATTCGATTTGTGCAGCAGTCAGACTGTTGTCTTGGTAAGTCCCTTGGCGATAGCCTCTGATAAGGTCTGTTCCCCCCAATTGTGCCAAGCCACGAAGTGGGATTTTACTGCCTTTTTGTGGATAATTGTGGTTAATGAGTAATTGAAGTGCAAGGGTATGTTCTTGAGTGGTATTGATGTATTTTCGGGCATCCAAACTGAAGGAATTGTAGCGAAAATCACTCCCCAACCATTTGCCGAAAAAAACGCTTTTCAATTCTACAAAGCTTCCATTTAGCGGGTTGAGTGTGTTGGTGCGGCTGTCGTAATTGAGATTGAAACCTGCGCCTGCTCGGAAGCCTTCAACGGGTAGATTGTCAATTTCGGATTGCCCCGAAAGGTAGCGAACAGAGTCGGCTAAAATTCCATAATTGTACACATTTTCGAGTTCTATTTGAAACCCTGCATAGAATTTGTGTTTGACCTTGCGAAGAAAGGAACTTTCTAAACTATACCTATTGACGGTATATCTCAAGTGGTTGAGGGTTTCGCTTGCGCCATCCTCATGGTCTATCAAAAGTAGGTCTGCTTGATTGCCAATGCCATAGTTTTTGTCGGGAAACTGGGCGATGGATATTTTGCCTCTAAAAATGTAATCTTCGTTTTTGGTAATCAATTCCCAGCCTGGTCTAAAATTGAGTTGTCCATTGGTAGAGTAGGCAGTGATGAGTTGGAGTTGAGACATTCGAGCAGTCGTATCCCCTTTGGCTAAGTCAAAATAGTAGCCTCCCAAGACTCCAAAAACGAAGGAGGTTTCGGGTGAGTAGCTAATGATGGGAAGAATCAAAAGCTGTGATTTTCGCTTATTCAATGTGTCATTAGCGGCATCATTTTGGGCGAATAGCATTGAAGGTGTGCTGATTACTCCTAAAATAAGCACGATTTGAAGCATAAAAAACAACCTGAACAAAGGCATACGTTTCAATATTTTTTTAAATAACTTATTGGAGTTGCATAAAACGGCAGCAAGATATGAATAGCAAAGCAGAAAAAATGCTTTCTAAAAAACATACCTTCAAAAAAGGTGAAATTAAACTAACTGCAAAGCCTATATTTCACATAGGTAAGTTTTGGTCAGATTCTTCTGAAGAGTTGAAGAGTGTCCTATTTATGGCTTCAATCTGTAGCTTGTCTTTTGAATATTATTAGATTAACGGATATAGGAACGAATTAAAGCAGTTTAGGACAATCCTTCTATCAAAAAAAATGCGAACTTTGCGCCCTTAAAGTACTAATAATCATACAACCTATTAATGTAATGCAAAAAACAGTTATTGCCCCACCAATTGCAGAGAAAATACGAAAAGAATTAAATGTTCATGGACATACCCGCATAGACGATTACTACTGGATGAATGAGCGTGAAAATCCCAAAGTGATTGATCATTTGAATGCTGAGAATGCCTACAAGGAAGCAGTGATGAAACACACGGAGCCATTGCAAACCGAACTTTTCAAGGAGATAGTTGGGCGAATCAAACAAACGGATATGACCGTGCCTTATCTGTTGAATGGCTACTATTACTATGTTCGTTATGAGGAGGGCAAAGAGTATCCTATTTATTGCCGAAAAGAAGGGAGCTTGGAAGCTGATGAGCAAATTATGGTGAATGTCAATGAATTGGCAGAAGGGCATAGTTATTTTAAGGTGAAAGGATTGAGTGTCAGCCCCAATAATCGTTATTTGGCATTTGGAGTAGATAAGTTGAGCCGAAGAATTTATACGATTCACTTCAAAGATTTGGTAACAGGAGAAATATTGGCAGCATCAATTGAGAATACAACTGGTGGAGCTATTTGGGCGAATGACAATAAAACCATTTTTTATACCATACAGGATGATGCTTTGCGTCCTTATAAGATATTCAAACACCATTTTGGACAAATGGAAATGGGGGATGAAGAAATTTATCATGAGCAAGACGAGACTTACATTGCCTTTGTCCACAAAACCAAATCACGTCAATACATCTTTATTTCTTCTCACAGTACGCTTTCGACAGAGTACCGTTTTGTGGATGCAAATAAGCCTGAGGATGACTTTCGATTATTGCAGGGAAGAGAGCGAGAGCATGAATACGATGTAGATCACTACCAAGACAAGTTTTATATCAAGACCAACTGGAATGCCAAAAACTTTCGTTTGATGGAAACTTCTATTCACCAAACAAGCAAAGAGAACTGGCAAGAGGTGATTCCGCACCGAGCGGATACCATGCTCGAAGATGTAGCTATTTTTGACAATTATTTGGTCTTGGATGAAAGGAAAATGGCTATTAACTGTTTGAGAATCATCAACTGGAAAGACAAGAGCGAATATTACATTGATTTTGGTGAAGATGCTTACTCAGTCTATATTGGCAAAAATCCTGATTTTTCAACCGATGTGCTGCGTTATGGGTATACTTCTTTGACGACTCCCAATTCGGTAGTGGACATCAATATGAATACCCAAGAGAAAACGCTCCAAAAACAACAAGAAGTTTTGGGCGGATTTGAGTCAGTCAATTATCGGTCAGAACGACTTTTTGCTACGGCATCGGATGGTACGAAGATTCCTTTGTCTGTGGTCTACCACAAAGACATGGTCAAAAATGGAGACAATCCATTGTTATTGTATGGCTATGGTTCTTATGGGGTGAATATAGATCCTTATTTTAGTTCCGCACGTTTGAGTTTGTTGGACAGAGGATTTGTGTATGTGATAGCACATATCCGAGGAGGCGAAGAAATGGGGCGGTATTGGTATGATGATGGTAAACTACTGAAAAAGAAGAACACTTTTACCGACTTTATCAGTTGTGCCGAGTATGTGATTGCCGAAAAATTCACGAACCCCAACAAGCTGGTGGCAATGGGAGGCAGTGCAGGCGGTTTGTTAATGGGAGCCATTCTGAATATGCGCCCCGATTTGTTCAAAGGAGCGATTGCAGCCGTACCATTTGTGGATGTAGTTACTACGATGTTGGATGAAAGCATTCCACTTACCACAGGTGAATTTGATGAGTGGGGAAATCCCAAAAACAAGGAATACTACGAGTACATGCTTTCTTATTCACCCTACGACAATATTGAAGCAAAAGATTATCCGACCTTATTGATTACAACTGGTCTGCACGATTCACAAGTGCAGTATTGGGAACCTGCCAAATGGGTGGCGAAACTACGTGAATACAAGACAGATAAAAATCCAGTATTGATGCACATCAACATGGATACAGGACATGGCGGTGCTTCTGGGCGTTTTGAACGCTTCAAAGAAGTAGCCATGGAATATGCTTTTTTCTTGGATTTGGTGTGATTTCGTATACTTTATTGCAGAAAAAACAATTACTGAAAAATAAATATATTCATTCTCAATAGTTTATTTTTAGGTATTTAAAACTCCTTTATGAGCCTACGTACATTTGGCTTGAAGGAGTTTTTTTTATATGTTTTAGTGTCAGAAGTAGTGGTTATCTATGACTTAGAAAACACTAAATTAGAGAAGGAAATAATATCACAAAAATGTCAGGGAAATAGTCGAGTTTATAAAAGAAGGGAAGAAATGCTTTAGGCAAGCTATGTATCATGGGGTGACTTGGTATGCTATTTGTCTTTTAACAGCTTGAAATCAGGATACATACTACTTGATACGCAAACATTGATTTTTTGTTTCTTATTTCCACAACTAATAAAAAAGATACTGTCATGAAAAACACTAAATGCACTCTTAACGAATTGAGTAGTGAACAAGCCGTTCGAGTAATGGACAACGAAAACAAATCTATCATGAAAGGAGGAGGACACTGGGGAGGCTGTTGCCAATACCCACCTTCTGGTGAATCTTCTGGAAATGGAGGTAGCTCTTGGTGGAGTTGGATATGGTCTTGGTATCAAAACAACTACAACGATTAAAATAGCCAATTAATCTTTTAGGAATCTGAACCTTCATATAATGTAAACTTATTTTTTAATGCCTTTCAAATCTATTTAAAGATGAAAAACAACAATTCTATTCAATCGATCATGAGCGAAGAATCAGTTCGCTGCATACCTAAGGAAATTCAAGGTAAAACAAGCGGAGGATACGCTTGGGGATGTTGTCAGTATCCACCTCCAGGTTACTCTCACAGCTACTACTACGGTAACGGTCAGTACCTTTATTATAACTAATATGGCGAAAAATACGTCTTGCATTATATAAAGGTCGGGAACTTTTTCTGAGAATTCAATTAAAAAAGATAGATAAAATGCCAGTCCAGACAAGTTTGGGGTGGCATTTTTCACAAGAACACACTGAATTTGAAACCTTCAAAATAACCTATAGTAATTTGAAGGGGAGTCAATCCTAAATCAAACAGTATTCACTTATCATAAGTAGCCCACTTATACTATGAAGTATCAAAATCACATTGTTTGTTTATTCTGTTTCTTATACTCCTGCTCATTTCTGAGTATGGCTGCTAATACAGATGCTGTTCTGGATAGCTTGCAGAATGAACTTGCTGTACAACAAGCACGGCAAGATAATTCAGGATTGATAGATACCTATCAAAAAATAGGAGAGGCATATTTAGGAGAAGATGCTTTCCAAGAATCTTTAGAAAACTATCACTTTGCACTTTCGATTGCAGAAGAATTCCAAATGCACAAAGAATTGGCGAATATACACGTCGCTATTTCTGATGTCTATGAAAAATTGAAGAATACCGAAACTGCTATTGAAGAATTAAGAGAAGCTCTTCGAATCGGAGACAATTTTTTCTCAACCTTAGAAGAAGTGAATGTATTCTCAAAGTTGTCGAATTTATTACTAAAGACAGGAAGTTTAGACGAAGCTTATGATTATCAGTTGCGTTTGTTGAGGTATTGGGAAGACCAGGAGGATGAATCAAAAGTTGCAAAAACCTACTACCAAATAGCCTCGGTTTATTTTGCACAACAAAACTTCAAAGAAGCTCTAAACTACTATGAAAAAACTTTGGAAATAGAAGAAAAATTAGGCAATCAAGAAAAATGTGCAAATAGCTTGGCTGCAATAGCAAGTGTCTATGGTCGGATGCAGGAATATGACAAATCACTTCAAAAGAATTTTGAAGCCTTCAATTTATCAGAAGAATACTGCTACAAGAATGGAATGGCTTATGCCGCACACAACATTTCGGCAGACTATCTAAGTATGGGCAAAATCAAAGAAGCTGCTCCATACATTCAGAAATCACTGCAATTGAGACGTGAATTGGACGACAAACTGGGTGAAAACCACAGTCTGCAAGCCCAAGGCTATATGCACATGTTGTTGGGAGACTACAATAAAGCCTTTGCAAGCATGGAAAAAGCATTGGGAGTAGCCAAAGAAATGAACAACAAACCCTTGATTCGAGACACCTATCGAATCCTATCACAAGCCTATAGCGAGGCGAAAGACTGGGAAAAATCGTTTGATCAGTATAGAGTTTACACTGCTTACAAAGATTCTATGTTGAACGATGCCACGAACCAAAAAATGAATCAACTGGAACTTAGGTATGAGGTCGAAAAAAAGGAAAAAGAAAAACAAATAGAACTACTGACGAAAGACAAACAAATTGCAGCACTCTATCGCTATGGCATTATTGGAGGCTTGGTATTGTTGCTTTCATTGGTCTCTCTTCTATTGTTATTCGTTTTTTATCGCTACAAAAACCAAGCAGCAGTCAATAGTATTTTGACCGATAAAAACTTAAAAATTCAATTGCAAAATGCACAATTGGCACGTTCCAATCGTGACCTTGAGCAGTTTGCCTACATCGCCTCTCACGACCTCAAAGAACCTCTCCGAAACATTGGCGGCTTCATAACGCTACTCAATCGAAGATGTGGACACTACCAAGATGCCGAAGCTTTGGATTATATGGAGTTCATTACCAAGTCAGTAGACCACATGCACAACTTACTTACCGACCTATTGGCTTACTCACGTATTGGCATTGTATCGAGAGAACACGAAGAGGTAGAAATGAGCAAAGTCGTGAAAACTGTGAAAAATTCCTTTAAATCCTTTATTGAAGAACAAGAGGCCGTCATCACAATAGATAGCCTACCTGTACTCCATGCCAACCGCACACAGATGATTCAATTGATTCAAAATTTGATTGGCAATGCCTTGAAATTTAGAAGCGAAAAATCTCCCCACATTCACATTGAATGTATGGAATTACCAGATAGATTTGTGTTTTCCGTTCAGGACAACGGCATTGGAATGCAACAAGAATACACCGACAAAATATTTGTCATCTTCCAACGTCTCCACAATCGAACCCAATACGAAGGCACAGGAATTGGCTTGTCTATCTGCAAAAAAATTGTGGAACAACACCAAGGTGAAATTTGGGTAGAATCTCAATCAGGCAAAGGCAGTAAATTCTACTTCTCCATTTCTAAGGACTTAGAAAAGAAAAAAGACGAAACGCTTACCAAAGAGCTTATTGCAGCTTAGGCATAATCTTATTGAATCAATTTGACGAGTACAATTAAAAATAAATAAGTGGCAATTTACAAGTTAGGGTTTGAATATTTGTAGAAAAACGGTGAAGGTAATTACAGGACTCCATAGGAGTTTAACTTCAGTATAACAATCGAAAAGTGCTGATAATCAAATCAAAAGGTTTGTGGGACTCTCATTTTTCGTTTTCTATAAATATTAGGACATACTCCACAAAATCAAAAGAACCAAAATACAAAAGGATTTCATCCAACTACCCCACTTGAATGAAATCCTTTTTGCATACCCCCAACTCTCAACTATATTTTTTGACTTCAATTTTTGACTTGCCAATTGTTTAAAGAGTTGATATTGAGCAGAAGCCAAGCCATTTATTGCAGCAAGCAAATAATTGTATTATCAGGCGAATATCAGTATCTTTGTTTCATACGTTATCAAATCAAACGATTTCTAAATGAAGGTGATGCGAAAAAATAATCAACAAAGTCTCAAAGATGTAATCAATCTAATGCTCGATACCTATCAGTTGAGAACCAAGGTAAACGAAGCAAAAGTTGTGGCAGCTTGGCCTCGAATGATGGGGGGAGCAATCGCCAATCGAACCGATTTTGTTGGAGTTCGTAGAGGAATCTTATACCTCAAAATCAACTCCGCACCTTTGCGGCAAGAACTTTTTTATGCCAAAGAAAAAATCGTTGAATTGATGAATGAGGAAGTAGGAGAGGAGTTTATCAAAGAGGTTGTATTTAGATAATTGATACAAAAACAAAATCTACTACGGAGTCATTTAAAAATAAGCCTTCCTAAAAACCCTTTTACCTATTATAAAAATTGCCAGAGAGCCAAAAAATAAAATACAAGTAATGAATATCAAACAAATATCGGGTCTTGCCATTTGCTTTTTACTGTTGTTCGCTTCAATGACTGCCTTGGCGCAAAACGAGAAAAAAAGTAAGAAAAATAAAAAAAAATCGGCAAGTCAAAGCACCTTTCAAGGATATGGAGATGAAACATTAGAGGACTTCGATATAGAAGAAGTAGCCTTAAAAAGAGCAGAAGCCAGAGCAAAGGCGAGTAAAGAGAAAAAGAAAGCATTGAAGAAAAAAAACAAAACTGTTGAGGCTCCCAAATCAGACAATCCTGATGTGATTTCAGTCGATATGGATGTGCTATACGATGTTACCATTTCACCTGCTGTCGAAATCGTCGAAACACGCAAAAACTTGGACTTCAAGACACAAGAAGATGTCAAATATTACTACAACCAAGCTTTGCTGAAAGTCAGAGGCAAAGATTTCGATTCCGCCGTTAAGTTATTGACCAAAAGCATCAAAAAAGACCCTTACAACAAGGAGCTTTTGCAAATGAGAGGTAATTCTTATGTAGAATTAAACAACTTCAAAAAAGGATTGAAAGACCTAAAAAAAGCCTTATCAGTTGAAAATGATGATCCTGTCCTTCAATACAATATTGGCGCAACCCTCATGAAATTGGGCAAGTTCAAACAATCCTTAGAATACCTCGACCAAGCCATTCTCCAAAAACCAGCCTATTTATTGGCACTTCAAGCCCGTGGCTCTGCCCATACCCTCACCAAAGATTACTCCTTAGCTGTCAATGACTTCAATCGAGTGTTGGACATCAACGATTATTTTGTGCCTGCCATCAAAGGTCGTGGTGTCGCCAAGAGTCTCCAAAAACGCTATGATGAAGCCATCAACGATTTTACAATGGTCATCGAACTCAAACCCACCGATGGAATGGCGTATTATTACCGAGGATTGGCATTTGTCGGCAATAATGAACAGTACAGAGGTTGTGCCGATTTCGACACGGCTTACCAATTGAAAATTCCACAAGCCTACTACGAAAGCAAGGCAAGTTGTAAATAATGTATTCAAAATTGTTCTGCTAACCAAACGATAGAAAACAAAATCAATGCAAGCTACCTCAGCACACAAAATCCATCTGTTCAAGGAACAAAAACATATAGGTTACGAAGAAAACAGTACTATATTAGAGGCTACTTTAAATGCTGAAATCAGCCATACACATGCCTGTGGTGGAAAAGGAAAATGTTCTACTTGCAGGGTGAGTATCATGGAAGGAATAGAGCATTGTGAGCCACGAAACGAGACCGAACAAGAAATTGCGGACAAGCTAAGTTTTCCTGAAACGATTCGATTGGCTTGCCAAACCAAAATAAATGGAAACATTTCCATCCGAAGAATGGTCTCTGACAAATTGGACATGGACATCATCTTCGAACAGTTCTCCAAAGATTCAACAGCCACACTTGGTAGCCAACAAAAATTGACCATCGTATTTACCGACATCGTCAACTACACCACTTTCGCCGAAAAATTTCCTCCCTACGACATTGTTCACGTCCTGAATCGCTACTATCAGATTATGAATGGAGTCATTCAAGAACACAACGGAATTATCAGTGATGTAGCAGGAGATGGTATTTTGGCTGTTTTCGGCACGGATAAAGGATGCCATAATTCTGTATTGGATGCCATCCATGCCATTGAAGGGATGAACAAAAAGCTGGAGGTATTCAATCAGTACATCGAAGCCAACTTCAATTCTACCTTTGGGATTCGAGCAGGAGTTCACTACGGCAATGTGATAGTAGGTCCTTTTGATACAGGTGCCATGAAAAAGATGGCAGTGATTGGAGATAATGTAAACTATGCAAGTCGAATCGAATCTGCCAACAAAAAATTTGGCACCAAACTCTTACTCTCCGAAGATGCCTATCAAGAAGCCAAAGAAAGTTATCCGAAATACAATTTATTTGAAACTGATTTGAAGGGAAAGACTGGAAGGTATAAGCTGTATGAAATTGTGAAGTAGCGGGAGGTCAAATCGTTAGAAAAAATGTCGCTTATGAAAAAAAGGACTTTGTGGCTAATGCTTTTTATCGTTTTTCTTAGTTCTTGTGAATCTGTTAAAACGGACACAGGTATTGGAGTTTATCAAGAAATTCAACGCATATTCAATCCATCTGAAATTAATGACCTTAGAGTCGTTGTAGACTTTTTTGATGAAATTGTTTGTGAAGTAGAAGGTGTAGAAAAAAACAATGTTTTGGAAGCGTATGGGAAGTATTTTAAGAGGATAGAAATGTCTACAGATACGAATGTTGATATTCGAATAAACTATCAAAAGCAACGAGCCTTGTATCAGAAAATAGACTCCTTGACATTTAATCAAATTTGGAAAAAGAAGAGCTCTCAGAGCAAAATCACAGGTAAATTTGAATACATAATTCTGAATTCCAAAGGAAAATACGTCAAGTTCTTACACGAACTTGGGAAAAGTAAGCCTTGGGTAAAAGACTATGTTGAAAGATTTGAGTTGGCTGGAGACTTACTCCCTTCAATGGTTTGGTATGTATTACGTCACCATGAACAGTTTGATATGACGGATAAAAGAATAAGGTTGTTAATTGCAGTACATTACTTATCCCTAAATGAGAAATGATTTTGTTTTTAGCCCTCCCCATGTAATAAAGCAAATAAGGTGAAAAATTGTAATTTGCTTCAAATTCTTCAAAAACACCCATTTACCTACAAAAAATACCCGATTAAAGTTCCAAATATTAGCATAATTCAAAATTTATTTGTTTTTTTGAGAAATAAAGGAAAATACGGGAACTAATAAGCAATATTTTGATGTATATAGACTATACAAAGAATACTACAAATTATTCTTAGTCAAAGTTTTGTTATACAAACTTACCTACACCTATGACCCAATTATTGCAAGAAGCTTTTTGGGCTTCCAACCTTCCAATAACCATTTTATTAATCATTATGCTGTTGTATGCACTACTCACCATAGTAGGAGCAGTCGATATGGATGCCTTGGATATAGACCTCGATTTGGATACCGATGTAGATATTGATGCAGACATTGACGTTGATTTGGATGCAGATACAGATGTGGATATTTCAGGAGGAATAGGTGGCTTCAGTGGATTTTTATCTTTCCTAAATGTTGGAAAAATACCTTTGATGATACATTTGTTCTTCTTAATCGCCATTATGTGGTTGATTTCGATGGTAACCAATGGAAATTTGAACAATCAATCATTGGGCTTGGGGCTATTGTTGTTGATTCCCAACTTTTTCCTTAGTTTAGTGGTCACTAAAATTGTCACAACTCCCTTTATTTCTTACTTCAAAGAATTACGAAAAAAGCATGTAGATGCCGATTTGATAGGAGAACTCTGCAAAATAACGGTCAGAACAACCCATACAACTTTTGGGCAAGCGACCATCTTCACCGATGACAACATTTATTTGACTGTCAAAGTGAAAGCCATTGAAGGAGAAGATTTGAGGAAAGGAACAGAGGCGATTTTTATTGACAAAATTGAAGGGAAAGGCTATTACATCGTCAAGAAATTTGAAGAAAGTAGTTTGTAAAATGATGGATATAGGTATCGGATACCTTTGGCTGATGATACTGCAAATTATTGATGAAATTTCTCTGATGTTCAATTGAAGGTATCTGATACCTTTTGACCAAAAAACAAAAAACATTTTTAAAAATACAAAAACCTAATCATTATGATCTATGTCATTGCCGGAGTAGTGCTATTTGTCATTATTCTACTAACCGTATTCGCTGCAACAGCAGCATTTTACCAAAAAGTGCCGCAAGGAAAGGCCCTTGTCAAAACAGGGCGGGGCGGAACAGAAGTTTCTTTCAATGGAATGTGGGTCATCCCTATTTTTCACAAAAAAGAATGGATGGACATTTCTTTGAAGAAACTGGAAATTGAACGGATAGGAGAAGAAGGATTGATATGTAAGGACAATATGCGGGCAGACATCAAGGTGGTCTTTTTTGTACGGGTCAATCCTACCAAAGAAGATGTGGTGAAAGTCGCACAAACGATTGGCTGTGAGCGGGCTTCTGATACCGAAACATTGATTAGTCTTTTTGAAGCCAAGTTTTCGGAGGCATTGAAGAGTGTCGGTAAACGCTTTGACTTTGTAGAGCTTTACAACTCACGGGAAGAATTTCGGAAAGAAATCGTGGAAGTCATTGGGCCAGAAGACTTGAATGGGTATGTATTGGATGATTCAGCGATTGACTATTTGGAACAAACACCTGTGGCCTTCCTAAAAGCAGACAATATTTTGGATGCTCAGGGTATCAAAAAGATTGCAGATTTAACTGCAATAGAACACGTTGCAGCCAACTTGATTCGTAGAGATGAAGAGAAAACCATCAAGAAGCAAGATGTGGAAGCAAGAGAAGCCATCTTAGAATTGGAGCGACAATTGGCAGGCAAAGAAGCGGTTCAGGAGAGAGAGATTGCAGCGATTCAGGCAAGAGAAACGGCAGAACGTGAAAAAATAGAACAAGAAGAAAAATTGAAGTCTGAAAGGGCAAGGATTGCTACGGAAGAGGAAGTTGCCATTGCAGAACAGAACAAGCAACGTCAGGTGATTGTGGCAGAGAAGCAAAAAGAGAAAGTAGAGGCAGTCGAAACGGAGAAAGTCATCAAAGAACGTGAATTGGAAGTGACTGAGCGAGAGAAAGTGGTGACCTTGGCGCAGATTGCGAAAGAGAAAGCGGTAGAAGAGGAGCGCAAAAATATCCAAGATGTCATCAGAGAACGGGTCGTTGTAGAACGGGCTGTGGTGGAAGAAGAAGAAAAAATTAAGGATACCAAAGCGTTTGCGGATGCGGATAGAAGCAAGCAAGTGGCTTTGACCAAAGCATCTGAATTGGCAGAAGAAGCTTTATTGACGACGACTAAAGCGGCAGAAGCGGATAAATTGGCGGCTGAAGTACAGGCAGAAAAACGCATGATTGATGCTGAAGCTGCAAAAAATGCGTCGGTAAAAGATGCAGAGGCTATCAAAATCTTGGCAGATGCAAAGGCACACGAAGAGGCTGCAATCGGTAAGTCTGAAGCGCAGGTGATTGAAGCAAAAGCAGATGCGAAGGAGAAAGAAGGAATGGTCGAAGCGATTTTGATTGAGCAAAAAGCATTGGCGGAGGCGAAAGCGATTGAAGCGACAGCTGCAGCTCACAAAAAACAAGGAATGGTGGAAGCCGAGGTTTTTGAATCTCAAGGTTTGGCGGAAGCGAAAGTCATTGAGGAGCAGGGCAAAGCGGAAGCAATGAAAATTGAAGGTTTGGCGATTGCAGAAGCGAGAGGCGTGGAACGGAAGGCATTGGCGGAAGCGAAGGGCATGGAGCAGAAAGCATTGGCAGAGGCATTGGGCGTGAAAGAAATGGGCTTGGCAGAAGCGGCTGGCATCGAGCAGAAAGCGGAAGCGATGAAGAAATTGGATGGTGTGGGCAGAGAACACGAGGAGTTCAAATTGAACTTGGAAAAACAAACGACCATCGAATTGGCTGCCATTAATGTCCAAAAAGCAGTGGCAGAAGCACAAGCGAAAGCATTGGCAGAAGCCTTCAAATCTACGAAAATCGACATCGTGGGTGGTGAAACCATGTTCTACGAAAATGTGATGAAAGCGATTGGACGTGGCAAGACTTTGGACCAATTCATTGACAACAGCACCAACTTGACAGGTTTGAAAAACAACTTGTTGGGCGATGGCAAAGAGCCAATTATCGAGCAATTACGCAATTTTATTGGGCAATTCAATGTCAGCAGTGAAGACATCAAAAACTTGAGCATTGCGAATTTGATTTACAAAATGAGCAATATGACGGAGGATTCAGGGCAGAAAGGCATCTTGCAACAATTGTTGGCGATGGCGAAGAAAATGGGCTTGGAGAACGAAAC
>JBGCDY010000498.1:0-4459 GCA_045105835.1 Chitinophagales bacterium | reverse complement strand
GGAATGGAATTATCACGAACGGTGCTAAGCTGTTATATGCTTTAAGTGAAGCTACGGTACCCAAAATTACAGTGATTACTAGAAAGGCCTATGGAGGTGCTTATGATGTAATGAACTCCAAACACATTGGCGCAGACCTCAATTTTGCTTGGCCTTCAGCCGAAATTGCAGTAATGGGAGCATCGGGAGCCGCTGCGATTATTTTCCGCAAGGAGATTGCAACTGCAACAGATCCCGCAGCTAAATTGCAAGAAAAAGTGGATGATTATACCGACAAATTTGCGAATCCATATCGTGCCGCAGAACGGGGCTTTGTGGATGAGGTGATTGACCCCAAAGATACCCGTATCAAGCTGATTAAAGGCTTCAAAATGTTGGAAAACAAGGTGGTGAAACTTCCTAAGAAGAAACATGGGAATTTACCGCTTTGATTTCTACAATTTCACCCCCAAAGTCAAATAAAAACTCCTTCCATCCGAAGGAATAATCCCAGGACCAGGATAAGCCGCCGCACGTCGGGTAAAATAAGAGGCATCCAGCAAGTTGTTGATGCCCGATTGCAGTTTATATCGGCGATAGGTATAACTCACCGAAAGGTCTTGAATACTGTAAGAAGGAATCAAGCCACGGGTCGCATCCACTACAAATTCTGCATTCGTAGCATCACTGAAATGTTGTTGGGTATAAGCATATTGGTAAGAAAGTTTCAAGTTTTGAAAAGACAAATTGATGCCTGTTTTGAGGCTGAAAGGTGGAATCAGTTCTACATCATTGCCAACAAAAGTTGATTGCCCTGATAAATATTCACCCTTCAATGCACTGAAATTGGTAAAAACAGAAAGTCTCCATTTTTCCGATTTTTTGTCCATTAGCTGCAATACATCTGCTTCAATATAAGCTTCCAAACCTACAATGCGAGCATCCCCAATATTGGTACGAAAAGCCACTGCTTTTTCGACTACAGCAGGGTCAGGAACAATGATTTCACCCACTCCAATGCGATTTTGATAGCGCAATAAAAACACGCTTGCGTCAAATTGAATTGCGCCCTTCAAGGCTCGTCCACGAATTCCCAAATCGGCATTGTAGCCCTTTTCGTCCTTCAACAAACTATCCACAACCAAGTTGGGATTGACGACGGCTAAATCGGTAAAATTGATGGAGCGATAATTTTGTGAGAAGTTTCCATAGGCTTCTATGTCATCCGAAATTTTGTAGCCCACGCCCAATCCAAGCAAAGCAAAATTGCGGCTATTTTCTTTTGCATCTTCAAATTTCTGCTCTAAAATCACCTGCCCACCCGAAAAGACCCGCTCTTTGAAGTAGCCGTCCGAAGCGGTGCGTATGTACTCCAATCTTGCGCCTGGTGTGATGCTCCAACCGCCCTTGAGATTGAATAGGTTTTCGACAAAAAGGGAGGCATTGCGGCTCGGAAACTCGTATTCTGAACGTTCTAAATCGTCGGGATTCAAAAAGCGAAAATCGGCGTCATTGCCCTCACTGCCATCATTTGCATCTCCTTGTCGGCTTTGACTAAACCCTTGATAGTAGCGTCCACCGACCAAAAAAGTGCTGGATTGAATGCCCAATTGGTAGCGGTGAATCAAGCGGGTTTCATTGCCAACGTTTTCGTATTCACCTCGTATCAAATCTCGTTCTCGCAAAGGGTCAGGGCGGTTGATAGGTCCCAATTCACCAAGTGCTTCTCTTCGAGCATTGAGGTAAAAAGTACGGCTGTTGATTTTGGTATTGTCTGATAGGCGGTAATCCAAGGTCAAGGCTGCCAAATTCCAATTGACTTGAAACCAGTTTCTGGCTCGTTTGGATTGGCGTGCATCTTGCTCAAATTCAAATTCTTGGAGCCCTCCTGCTTGCTGCGCCAAATAGTTCATGTAGGTGTATTGCAGCCCGACTTTTAGCTTTGGAGAAAATTCATGATTCAAATTGAGGTAAGCCGTATTTTGGTGGAAATCAGAATTGGGTCGCCATCCATTGCCTTGTTTTCTCTGGAAAAAAGCATAGTAATTTGTCTTCTTATTGCCTCCTCCAATGCTATTGAAGGTGCTGAACAAACCAAATGAACCAACCGTATTTTCGGTCACAAATTCAATCGGTTTCTCCGAATTTCCTTTTTTAAATACAAAATTTAATAGACCTCCAAATTGTGGTCCATATTGAAGGGAAGCCGCACCTCGCACGATTTCGATTCGCTGCAATGCCTGTGTGGGAGGGGTGTAATAGCTTTCGGGATAACCCAAAGCATCTGCACTGATGTCGTAGCCGTTTTGTCGGGTATTGAAGTTGGAAGTACGGTTCGGGTCTAAACCCCTTGCGCCAATACTCAATTGCAGTCCTGCACCATCGTTTTCCCAAATATTCAATCCTGCAATGCCTTTGTACACCTGCCTTGCATTATTGGTTGCCAAATTACCTACCAAATTGCCCAACTCAATGACCTCACTTTTTTTGGCTGCATAAATCGCCAAACCTTCTACATTGCGGAGTCGGTGAAGGTTGTACGTTACATCGGGTTCGGCAGATACATCTACTGCTGCCAGTTCCAATTCCAGTTTTTCGAGCGCTATGTTTACAATTATATCTTTTTGATTGTCAATAGTCACTTCTTTTTTAATTGAAGTATAACCCCTAAGAAAAAAGGTCAAAATATAAGTGCCATCCGCCACATTTTCAAATTGAAATTCTCCTTTTCGGTTGGTTTCCTTCAATATGGAAGTAGGTTCTAAAAACACTGTTGCTTGTGCCAAATTCTGTTGGGTGATTGCATCTGTCAACTTACCTGTGATGTTTGCGGCATCGGTTTGAAGGCTGCAAAGGAGAAGCAGTAATTGAAAAATGAAAATGGTAAATGAGGTATATTTTGACATTGTTGTGTTTTATGCTTGACCAATTGGTTTTAAACCCAACTCTATCATCAAAGTAGGAAGAGGAACATTCCGTAATTGAGAGAGTTTTATTAAATATTTCACACGCTTAAGCCTCAAATTTTCTTCTTCTTCTGCTAAAGCTAAATATTCTTTGTGTTCTGCACCCGAAATTACTTCTGCTTGTAATTTATCCAATAACACGAAAAATCTATTTCTTTTTGTGTTATCTAAAACAGTTTCATTGTGGAGTTGAAGTAATTTTTTCATTTATGAAATCGTTTATCTTTCAAATGGTAAAACCCACTCTTTTCGCCCGAACCCTTCTTCAATTGCCACCAAATTCACATTTGGGTCAATGAATCGTTGACTCGTTCTACCGTTCAATGCGACATGAGCATCTACTGTAACCACAGGATTTTGCATTCCATGTTTCGACTTGTATTCTTCCGCCAAAAAGTGGGCAAATTGAAGGATGAAATCGGGCTGGACGCTCATTTGTTTTTCTTGGAACAAAGTTAAGTGTCTGCCATTGATAATTTCCGTTTTGCGTTGTGTTTCTTCGTCTTCCACAAAAAAACGGACTTGTCCAATTTTCTCTACCAACATCACTCGCCATGAAAAACGATAGCCTTCTTCTGTCCATAGGACATTGCCATTGTAGAGGTAGTGGCGGAAGGGTAGGAGGAGTTGGAGAGAGAAATAGAGTGTTAAGAAAAAGGTGAGTAGCCAATTCTTCTGCGCCTCCATGCCTCCGTGATTAGACCGTTTCAACCGTTGCCAAAGTTTCCAACTGTTGGCAAGGTTTCCGCTACCATTTCTCCGTGTCTCTGTGCCTCTGTGTTCCAAAAAACTCTCCATCTCTCCGTCTCTCCGTTCAAAACCAATCCATCCAAGCAACCTATCATGAAAACTTGCAGGAAAAAACACCAATGTACTGAATACCATAATCAATGGAAACAAGCCGATGTTGAAGAGCATATAAGTCAGCCCATGAAAGACAATCACTGCCACATACGCCAAAGGTCGGGTGTAGCGATTCATCAAAAAGTAGGCAATTGTCAAATCGTAAAATGCCCCTGCCCAACTGAACAAATGGGCTGTTGCTTTGAACTGAAAGAAATAATCCAATACAGGTAAATCGGTATGTTCGGGGAGCCAAACCGCCAAAGGCATGGCACGAAATAGCCAGTCCGAATTGAGTTTGGCGATTCCGGCACAAGTATAAACGATAGTTAATTGGAGGATAAGGATGTTGATGCACCAAGCGGGAATTTGAGTGCGCTTCAATTGTGGTTTTCGCCAAACGTCTAAGGACAAGGCTCTATTGGCAGGCAAGAAAATGAGTAGAAAAGCGAAGAGGCAAACCAAGTAGTAGTGATTCAAATAGTTGGTTGCGTCAATGAGTTCGATGTAGGTAAAACTCAAGAAGAAAGTGATGGCTGCAATGCGGTAAAAAAGCCCCAACATAATGAACAAAGCACTCACTATCGCCACTCCAAAAAGTACATACATTCCCGTTTCGTCCAGAGGCTGTACCCACTCGAATCCATAAAATTTGAAGAAGAATCGAGGTT
>JBGCDY010000497.1:0-8555 GCA_045105835.1 Chitinophagales bacterium | reverse complement strand
AGGGGATGCTCAAATAATCGTGGATAGGGAGGATGAAATCGGAGTATTAGAGAGCTTTTTTTTGTCGTGTAACTGACTTTTTATAGGAAAAACGGGATTTGTGTTGCTGTACGCTATTTGTACGCCATAAAAAAAATGCCTTGCAAATGATTCATTTACAAGGCATTGTATGTTTTAGAGTGATCCCATCAGGACTCGAACCTGAAACCTACAGTTTAGAAGACTGTTGCTCTATCCAGTTGAGCTATGGGACCAACCGTTTGCTATAAATTAGCGAGTGCAAAGATACAGCTTTTTATCAAAAAGTGAATGTTTTTTGAAGGAATAAAGTTCCCCGACTCACAATAAAAACGAAAATTAGGCTTAAAAGATGGAAAATGCCTGATGGAATGAGTATTTTGTAGAAACAAAAAGAGGCGATTTTTTTGCCTAATCTGTTAAAAGTCAAAACAAATGCAAGTAATGAGTGAAGTCATTCCACCAAATACTGAAGAGAAAAAAAACAATGAACCAATTCCAGAAGATTTAGAAGCAATCGACTCTTTTCCAGTCAACCAACCTCTTATTACCGCCATTGTCCTTGCAGCAGGCTTGTCTCGGAGAATGGGCAAACAAAACAAGCTGCTACTTCCTATTGGAAAACAAAAACTTATTGTAAAAATTGTTGAAGCAGTTCTGGCATCTCAAATCCAAGAAACGCTTGTCGTCTTAGGACATGAAGCGATAAAATTGCAGCGTGTGTTGAGAGGCAAAAATATCACCTTACTCAAAAATTCCTTGTACCAATTGGGAATGACTACTTCCATACAAAGAGGAATTCAAGCGGCTTCAAAAGATACCAAAGGCTATATGATTGTATTGGGCGACTTGGCAGAAATAGAAGTATCGACACTGAATTTGCTTATCGAAGCCTTCAATGAGGCACTTCAGAAGGAAGAAACGCCCATTGTGATACCTACTTTTGAAGGCAAACGGGGAAACCCTGTTATTTTTTCAGCCCATTTTCGAGAAGCAATTTTGAAGCATCGGGATATGAATGGCTGCAAAGGTATTGTACAAGAAAATCCTGAGCACGTCATTACTGTTGAAATGCCCAATAATCAGACATTGAAGGATATAGATACTCCCGAAGATTACAAGGAATGGAAAACGACTGTTATTGACGATGAGAAAGAAGTGGAAGAATTGAAAGAGAATTCTATTGAAGGAGAAACAATAGGGGAGGGGTTGGACAAAGTGGATGAAATAGTTTTGTCGCCAGAAGTCAAATTGAAGGATGAATAACGGCGCATTTTTCAGAGAAAAAATGCGCCGTTACCTGATTTTTGAAAAAACTAAGTGCTTCCACTAAAACTCTTAATGAGCCACAATACTATATTTTTAGGATTAAGAATGCTTCAAAATAATCTTATGAATTTTGCTCTGTAAGAAATTTATGTGGAGGTGCTTTTTTAATTTTCATTCGCTACTTCGTAGGCGGTTTTGAAGGGCGCACTTCGACTTTACTCGGCAATGTTCGAGCAGGCATTTGGAGCAAGTCAACAACGATTTGACCGATGTCTTCTGATTGGATTTTCCATGCCTCTTTCTCACTTGGTACACGATTGTTGAAGTAAGTGGATACGGAACCAGGCATAACCGTACTTACTTTGATGTCGTCCTGTCTGACATCGAGCATTAAGGCTTGGGTGAAGCCGACTAAGCCGAACTTACTTGCATTGTAAGCCGAACCCTTCGCAAAGAAATTGGTGCCTGCCAGACTTGCGATGGTGATGATGTAGCCTTTGGATGCTTTCAAGGCTGCAAGCGAGGATTTGACGCTGTAAAAAACACCTGTCAAGTTTATGTCAATCGTCTCATTCCATTGTTCTACTGTTAAATCTCCAATATTGGCAAAATGCCCAACACCTGCATTCGCAATCAATACATCCAGTTGCCCCCATTCTTCCAATACCGCTGCAACAGCTTTTTCTTGGGATTCAAAACTGCGTACATCTGATTCAATGCCAATGCAATGCCCTGCTTTTAGTTCATTGAGCATCTTGACTGCCTCATCTACCGTAGTTTTTGAACGCCCTGTGATGGCTACTTTCATTCCTTTGTGAATCATCGCCTCTGCAATGCCATAACCAATCCCTTTTGTTCCGCCTGTAATCAAGGCAGTCTTGCCGTCTAGTTTTGTCATTTTTTTCTTGTGTTTATGTGGTGTTATGTTTGGTCAAATTGTGAAGGGAACAGTGTATATTCTTTACCTTCGATTGGAAACGCAGCAAAAAATAAAAAGTTCTACTGCAATTTTGTGTTCTTTAAAGAAATTGAAATAAAGCGATTTTCTGAGAAAAAGGAAAATCACAATCCTCTTTTTCCTCATTTTTATTTTCATTCCCGTTTTGGAGGTCATTCTTCTCAGAATTTGGTAGTTTTGATATCAAATTCTCGTCACCATGCTTTTTGACCAAACGATCAAAAATATCAACCGAACCCGTGAAATCATTGCCATTTTGCTCAAATATGGCTTTGAAGATGTGGTGACGAACACGCCCCTCAAAAATTTTGTACCCCAAAAAAGACGTTTGACTTGGTTGAGGGAGGAAAAACCCGTTTTTGAATACAGTCGCTGGGAACGGGTGAGAATGGCGGTCGAAGAATTGGGGGCAACTTTTATCAAAGGCGCACAAGTATTGAGCAATCGCCCTGATATTTTGCCCAAAGAATTGATTGCAGAACTCGAAAAATTGCAGGACAATGTGCCGCCTTTTAAATACGAATTGGCACGTAAAATTATTGAGGAAGATACGGGCAAACCTTTGGAAGCTACTTTTGATTACTTCAATGAAAAGACTATAGGCTCGGCTTCAATTGGGCAAGTCTATGCCGCCAAATTAAAGACAGGAGAGAGGGTAGTGGTCAAGGTACAAAGACCTGAAGTACAGCAACTCATCGAGACGGATATTTCTATTGTGAAGGAAATCGTCAAGCGTGGAGAAAACTACTTTGAATCCATCGGGATTTTGAATCCAATGGATGTTGTAGAAGCCTTTGAACGCAATATACAGAAGGAATTGGACTACAAAAATGAGGCTCGAAACATTCTGCAATTTAGGGAGTTTTACAAAAAACGAAACGACTTTTACATCCTCAATGCCTACAAATCCATTTCTACAAGGCGTGTATTGGTCTTGGAGTTTATCAAGGGCTGCAAAATCAACGATGTTGAGCAAATCAAAAAATGGGGTTTGATTCCCGCTCGAATCGCCGAACAGGGTATGAATATTTACCTCACACAGATTTTTGAGTTCGGTTATTTTCATGCAGACCCACACCCTGGTAATGTTTTGGTGCGAGAAGATGGAACGATTTGTTTGATTGACTTTGGAATGGTCGGCAAATTGACCCGCCGAGATAAATACGCTTTTGCAGGGATTTTCATCGGAATGACCCAGCAGAATCCCCAAGCAATGGCAATCAATTTGCGGAAATTAGCCATCAATGACCAAGTAGAGGATATGCGTGCTTTGGAACACGACCTTAATCTATTGGCAGAAGATTTTTCGGCTATAGACGTGGGAGAAAGCAGTATTTCGGACTTGACTGCCCGCATCCAAAAACTGATTTATACCTACAAATTGCGTGTGCCTGGCAGTATCTTCATCATACTGCGAGCAATGGCAATTTTGGAGGGAATCGGAAAGAGTATTCACCCCGACATGAATGTGTTTCAGTATGTTAAACCTTATGGGGCAAAACTGATTCAGGAACAATATTCGCCCAAAAACTTGGCATCAGATGCCTATATGGTTTTTACGAGTTTTGTAGGTCTTGCCTCCAATTTTCCGATGGAAGCGAGGGAGATTTTGAAGCAAATGCGAAAGGGTAAATACCAGTCTCGTTTGGAGATTGAAGGCTTCGCCCATTTTTTGCAGGTATTCGAACGCCTTGGCAACCGCCTTATCATTGCGCTTTTGATCGTCGGCATTTTCATTGCCTCTGCGATTAGCATGATTGCGGGTAGTGCTGCAGGACCAATAAGTGATTATGGGATTCCCTACATTAGTTTGTTCGGATTTATACTGGGAACGGCAATGTTGTTGGTGCTTTTTGGACGAATGGTAATGGATGATTGATAGATACTTAGCCAAAATTGTTTGAAAAGTAGTTCCTCCCTACCTGACACCGACATCTAACTTCTGATCTCTTACTTATTTGCTATTTTAGTAGACTTCAATTCACCGAAAAAGCACTCAAATAATCCACCAGTCTTTTATATTGTGGCAACATTTTGTCCCTCAAAGAATGCTTTTGAAGCACTACATGATAAGCCTTAATCAATGTATGAAGTTGTGGGTTGTCCGCCATTCTAGCGATGATGACTCCCTTGATACAACGGTGAGATTCATTGAACATAAACCGAGAAGGTTTTTCAGGGTAACGGTTGATGAGTTTATCCACAGCCGCAACTTGCGAATTGTCAGCCATAAAATCGAAGGCGATCTCTGTCAAAAAGGCGTATATTTTTTCAAAAGCCATTTCCAGTTCTTCTTGATTCTGAATCTTGAAGCGAAAATAGGGCTGTCCCATGATGCGCCCATAAGTACTCATAACGGTTTGTGATTCGTTGTGATAATCTTTGAGTGTAAGGGTGAATTGATTGGCGAGTTTTTCGACAATATCTATCCGCACACCAATATTGGTTTCTATCCAAAAAATATTGTTTCGCTCTAGGATAGTGAATATACAACTTTGGAAACCCCCATGAAATACCTTCTTGTATTGCAGGTACTTTGGGTGGCTAATAAGTTCAAAATCAAGCGACTCAAACTTTGGGTTGAAGGTTTCTTGTAACTTATTTTGTATGTCTGATTTACTGAACATAAACGATGATTTATGTGTAAACAAACAATTCGCAATTTGGGTTATTTTTAGCTGTGTTTCTTTGCCAATTCATAAGTCACTTGTAGCGAAATTTAGGATTACCGTTTTTTTCTTGACTTGTAACTTGCGCTCCTTGAAGCCTTCTGAACCATCATGAAATCTGTACTGGACATATTTTGAACCCGATTCAAATTCTTTTCATACTCCAATATTTGCTCATATTGTCGCTGCAATTCTTCGGAAGCATAGAGTTTCATATAGGTTTCCAAGTAAGTTTTGGCTTGCTGCAATAATGCTTTGGCTTGGTCATATTGTCGTTTATCAACGGCTGCAATACATTGTTCATACAAGTCATTGGAAACAAACAGTGCTACATTTTGAACTGCAATGGGATGCACTCCACCTTCATATTCAGCCTTATCGGTAGTCACTCGAAGGGATACCTCTACGCTTTCTTCAATGCTGTCAAATTTTTCAACTACATCTTCATAGTTGATTTTCAAGCTGAAAGAATGACTCGTTTCGATGGGCTGCAAGACTTCAAAGGCAATGAGAACAGCTTTTTCTTCTTCTGCAAAAACATCGTTGAAGTTGATACTGATTTCTGAGGATTGAATATTTGCAGGGTAACCATAGGTTTTCTTAGGGCGAAAATGACTGTTGGGAAATTGAACTTTGAGGTGAGCGTTTTGAGCAACAACGGACAAAAGCCCTTCCAATTCTTGCGCAAAAATTTGAGGAATCTTATCGGGTTTGTCGATGAAGTAATAATTGGCTCCACCGTATTCTGATAACTGGGTCATCAATAGTTCATTGAAGCCTGCACCCACTCCAAAAGTAGACAAAGCAATGCCTTGTTCTCTGAATTTCTTTTGAGCGATTTGTTGCAGTTTTTCAGGTTCGGTAATACCTTGATTAGCAAGCCCATCAGATAACAAAAGGGTACGGTTTACATAGCCCGATTGCTGGGTATTTTTGACCTGTGAATAACCTTCAAGCATTCCTCCACTTAGGTTGGTCATGCCTCTGGCTTCAATGGTTTTGACTTTTTGATGGAGGTGTTTTTTATCAGTGACAAAGGCAGAAGGACTGACCACATCTACCTGATTGTCATACTGAACGATGGATAAACAATCACCAGAATTGAGGTTATCAATCACAAAATCAACTGCTTTTTTGACATAACTGAGTTTGTCTCCTTTCATCGAACCGCTTCTGTCAACGACCAAGGAGATGTTTAAAGGAACTCTTTCGTTTTTGCTGGGAGCTTTTCCCGCTTTAAGAGTTGCATAGAGGTATATTTCACGTTTGTTGCTGCCCTGAAAAAAGTAGGTATTGTCTAAATGTGCTGAAAATTGAAGGATATTTGAAGACATAGTTGGTAGGTTTTGGGGTTAAGAAAGGTAGAGTGGAGCTCACCCATTAACCAACAAAACATACGACTCCTAAAGTTCCTTGATGAAAAGGAAAAAATAAAATGGACTAAACTTTATTACTGATTTTTTGTAAATCAATGTTTTATGCGCCCGAAGCTCAACGAATCACCAGTCACTAATTTACCAATCACTATTCTAATCTTCGTCATCAAAATCATCGTAAAAATCATCCAATACTCGACGTTCTTTTTTGGTAGGTCGTCCTGCTCCTCTTTCTCGAACAGCGCCAGGATGTTCCCAAAAAGCAGATTTCTGCAATTCGCTTGGTTTGCGGGGGATGGGAGGTGGTGACAAATCTTCGTAGCAGTCAACTGCAATTTTTGCGCCTACCCGTTTTACAATCAATTTGACGACCTTCAATATCTTCTTTTCCTGTCCTTTTTGAGAGGTAATGGTGTCTCCAACTTGAATCATTCTGGAAGGTTTCACGCTTTTACCATCAATTTTGACCCGTCCTGCTTTGCAAGCATCACTTGCTACTGTACGGGTTTTGAAGGCTCGAACAGCCCAAAGCCATTTATCTACACGTATTTTTGCTTGGGAATTATCTGACATATTTTTTATTTTTTGACTATGGATTGCTTGTAGTCCTGTTTTGCAGTTAAGCAATGCAGGACAATATAAGCATGTTTATTTGGACTGACCAACAGCATTCAAGGAAAAAAAGTTGCATTTGAGGTTTGTTTTGCAGACAAAATGAGAAAGACTTTTTTAGACAGAGGTATTTGTGAGCAGACATCGCTTCAATGCTTTGGTTCGTTTTAGAATAAAAACAATCAGATGAAACAGATTCTACCTCTCTTAATGGTTTGTGTCTTACTCAGTTCTTGTGCGACCATTCTTAATTCTCCACAAACATCAATAGCCGTTTACACAACGGAACCTTCTAAAATAATTGTTGGAGAGGATACGATTGTTACCCAAAAAAATAGAGCGAAAATTTCGGTATTAAGAGGTGATAAACCGCTCAAAATTATTGCTGAAACCGACAGCCTCAACAAAACCATCTACCTGCCTCCTAAATATTCGGGTACTTATTGGCTTAACCTTATGTACACCAGTTTTATCGGGATGATTATTGAACATAAAAACCCCAAGGTATTTACCTATCAAAAAGTGGTTTCACTCAATTCGGCAGATACTTCTGGAAATTTTTCCAAACATCGCCCTACTTACCACAAAGGAGAAATGTATTTGCATCTATCACTTCCTCATATGAATCATTTCTACCTTCAACCGCCAGAAGAAGCTACTTCAAAAAACAATTTGGGCTTTTTTGGATTGAGTTTAGGAATGGATTACTACCACTCGAAAAATCAATACATTAATTTATCTGGAAGTACTTCCACAGATATTCTTCTTCCCTTTCCTGCTCCTATAGACTTTGGTGGAGAGCACGAACAGATGAGTACTTTGTATTTCAGCCTTTCTAATAATCACAAAATCAAACGACTTTCTTTGGGATACGGGATTACTTATGTCGAAAATATTTGGGATTTGAGGTACTACGACCAATTTGACCCTGCACCGCCGAGCAGAGACTCTGTCCGAAAAGTGACTGAAAATTTGGGACTGATTTTTTTTTTTTTTTTCCAAACAGGTAGCCGCTTCAATATTGGCTTGGTTTATCGCCCTACCTTCATTCGATTGAGACCACAAAGCCCCTCGAAGTATGAACACCTAATCAGCTTAGATTTTGCATGGAAATTTCAGTTACCTGATTAATTATGGCAAGGGTTTTGATTATAGATAGTCAAGGTACTATACTATTTCCCAAAAAAACAAGTCCATGAAATTTCACAAAGTAAACAAAGAAATCTTCGTTATTGAAGACCTAATCCCATCAGAAATTTGTCAAAACTATATTCGCCTAAGTGAAGAACTGGGCTATGAAGAAGCTAAATTGCAAATCGGAAAAACCCGAATTAGAAGTGAAGGTGTTCGGAATAATTTGAGTATCTTTCACGATGACCTGAGTTTGGCAAACGCCTTGTGGGAACTGTGCAAAGACTACATCCCTCCCAATACTGCTTATGGCAAACCGATAGGACTGAATGAAAAATTTCGGTTTTATAAGTACGAACCTGGTATGCAGTTTAAGCCACATCGAGATGGAGTCGTGAGCAAAAGCGCAAGTTGCCATAGTTATTACACCTTCATGATTTACCTCAATGAAGATTGTGAAGGTGGCGAAACGAGGTTTGAACGATTTTCGATGGAACCCAAAACTGGAGCTGCCCTGATTTT
>JBGCDY010000496.1:0-3201 GCA_045105835.1 Chitinophagales bacterium | reverse complement strand
CCACCTACTTAAAATCAAATCCTTTCTACACTATACCTTCGGCGGTTAAAACCGCCGTTACAGAAAAACGCTTGAAAGAATCAAAACCTAACCCTTCGACATTTCTCTGATGTCTTGCATGATTCTATTTGCCATTGCATCTGCAGTCGTTTTGAGGCTGCTTTCCGAATAAATGCGGATAATCGGTTCCGTATTGGATTTTCTAAGATGCACCCAATCACCTCCGTCAAAAGTCAGTTTTAGACCATCAATGGTCATTTGGGGATAATTTTTGTATTTTTTGGCAATTTTTACCAAAATATCATCTACATCAATATCAGGTGTCAATTTTATTTTGTTCTTAGAAATGTGATAGTTGGGGTAAGAAGCCCTCAACATCGAACAAGATTCACCAAACTTTGCCAAATGACTCAAAAACAAAGCCACTCCAATCAAGGCATCACGCCCATAATGTAAGTCAGGAACAATCACCCCGCCATTGCCTTCTCCGCCAATGACTGCATTGTTAGCCTTCATTTGTTCGACGACATTCACTTCCCCAACCGCAGCAGCGTAATAGGTGCCACCTGCTTTTTCGGTCACTTCCTTCAATGCCTTGGTAGAAGACAAATTAGAAACTGTATTGCCCTTTCTATGCTGCAAAACATAATCCGCAACCGCTACCAAAGTGTATTCCTCTCCAAACATTTCTCCGTCTTCACAGACCAAAGCCAGACGGTCTACATCTGGGTCGACTACAATTCCCAAATCCGCATTTTGGCGTTTCACCTCATTCGAGATAGCAGAAAGGTGCTGAGGCAAGGGTTCTGGATTGTGTGGAAAACGTCCCGTAGGTTCACAATACAATTCAAAAACGGTCTCTACACCCAAAGCCTTCAACAAAGCTGGAATGGCAAAACCACCTACAGAATTCACTCCATCCACGACCACCTTGAAAGACCGAGCTTTAATAGCTTCGACATCCACCAAATCATATTGAAGAATTTGCTCAATGTGGTAGTCCAAATAGGTGTCTTTTTGTGAGTGAGCACCTATTTCATCTACTTCTACAAAGGTAAAACTACCTGCATCTGCAATTTCCAATACTTGCTCACCCGCCGATTTGCTCAAAAATTCCCCCTTTTCATTGAGAAGCTTCAATGCATTCCATTCCTTTGGGTTGTGACTTGCCGAAAGAACAATGCCACCGATTGCATTCTCTGCCGTGACAGCCATTTCTACTGTAGGAGTTGTAGCCAATCCAATATCAATCACATTGAGTCCTACAGATTGAAGTGTTCCCACTACGATATTACTCACCATTTCACCCGATATACGGGCATCTCTACCCAATACAACCGTCTTATTGACCGTCGTATCACTCGATGATTGGAGTAGGTGCGTACCGTAAGCCGCAGTGAATTTTACAAGGTCTATTGGAGTTAAATCACTGCCTACCGAATTGCCGATAGTGCCACGTATTCCTGAAATTGATTTAATAAGTGCCAAAGGGTATGTGCTTTTTATAGATTCGTTGTGAAAAGAAAAAGAACGTAAAAATACGAAATTTAAGAATTGAATCAATGCTATAAGTAAAGAAAATGATACTGAAATAAAATATAATTTGTTTTTCAAAGTAAATGATTCTTGCCTTATTTTGTTCACTGCAATAAAAGAGACAAAGACCAATGAGGCTGATTGAAGGTTGTAGGGATTGGTAGAATCATTGAATTTCAATTTTAAATGGAGTATTATTTGTTTTTCAAAGTAAAGTTTTAGAAGAGTGGTTTTTTGACTAAAATCGTGAAATAAGAAATCCTATTGCTTCAATCAAGAGACTGAAAAAACTCCCAAATGACATCACAAGCCACAATATCTCGACTTGTTTTGCCAACCCACCTTTCACCCAAATATTGTTTGCCGCCTGCCCAAGTATGACCGCCACCATTTATTTTGTAGAGAATCAGCGCACCTCTATCATTGCAGTTGGTATATTCCTTGACACTAACTGTTGTTCCATCCGCTTTCAGGTTGGGTAACTGAACAGTGGGTTTTTGAACCGTACAGCTATTTTGTTTTTTCCAAAATTGAAGGAATTGGTCAGTGGAAATAATTTTTCCTCGTTTTTTTCGGAGTACCTTTATTTCACCACCATTGTAAGGCACAAGTTTGTCTTCTGTGCCATTCATCACCAAGACCGCAGTTGCTTGTGACGGTTGGCATTTGGGTAAATAATCCACCGAAAGTGAGGCAGTTAGAATTGCCGCTCCTCTGAAAATATCGGACCTATCACAAATCAATCTCGAAGACATAAAACCACCATTAGACATTCCTGTGGTAAAAATTCGCCTCGCATCAATCGAGTATTTTGCCTTCAATTTTTCTACAATGGCTACAATAAATCCTACATCGTCAATATCTTCCTTCCAAGCTTTCACTGCTTCCAACTTCCGTCCATCGTTCCAGTTCTTTTCGATTCCCTGTGGATAAACCAGTATAAAACCATCTCGGTCTGCCAATTCATTGAAACGACCAAAAGTCAATCCTACATTGCTTCTTGCAGTTCCACCACCACCATGCAAATGGAAAAGCAAAGGCATTGCTTGCTGTCTTTTTTCTTTTGGAGGTAAATGCACCAAATATAGTCGCTCATAGCCATCCCAATTCATCGTAAATCGGATAAGGTTTTTTTGGTGTTTTGAGTTTGGGGAGGAATCGCAAGCGTTCAACGTCAGGTGCATAAACATCGCTGCCACAACAAAAAAAACAAATTTGCTGATGTTGTTTTTGCTGTACGAATATTCTTTCTTTGAAGAGAACAGGGCAGATGTTTGACTAAAAAGTAAAGGATTGGTTTTCATATACTTCAAGATTATTTGTGTTAAGTCATCTACAGCGTATTTACAACAGAAACTTCTTCGTTATCATTGTAAACATTCCGTAAGTTCATTAGACTAAACAAAAAACCAAAAGTAGTTTTTGAAGCACAATAAAATTCCTTAGTAGTTTTTTAAGATGATATTGTCAGATAATTAAATATTTGCAAAACTTATGAAAATACTTGAAAAGAGCAGGTTATTTGGGCATGTTTCATATGCCCCCAGAATAACTTGACAGTTTAGTTATATTGGAAAATTGTTTTGGAAAAATTAGGAAAGAAGAAAAAGGTGTATTCACTTTGTATTTTTTATTCGTCTAAGATAATAGATACCTATGAACACA
>JBGCDY010000495.1:0-4456 GCA_045105835.1 Chitinophagales bacterium | reverse complement strand
GGTACATGATTGGGGATACGATTCAATTCACAACTCTTTTGCCCCATCGTGTCAAAGTCTCGGGGCGCACTAAGCACTTTATCAATGCCTTTGGTGAAGAGGTGATTGTCGACAACAGCGACCAAGCTATCCACAAAGCCTGCCAACAAACGGGTGCAAAAGTCCAAGAGTATACGGCTGCTCCTGTGTATTTTTCGGCAGATGAAAATGGCACGCATGAATGGCTGATTGAATTTGACCAAGCCCCCAAGGATTTACTTCAATTTTCTACCATTCTCGACCTCGAACTACAAAAACTCAACTCCGACTACGAAGCCAAACGCTTCAAAGATATGGCAATGCGTTTCCCGCTGATACAAACTGTTCCTAAAGGTACGTTTTACCAATGGCTCAAAAATAGAGGTAAATTAGGCGGGCAGCATAAGATTCCAAGGTTGGCAAACCATCGAGAGTATTTGGAGGAGATAAAGAAGTTGGTGGAATAAATTATGCCCTTTTCACGACTTCATAAATTAATTGCTTTTGTGCTTTCAATAGCTTGATGATACTTTGTAAATCATCTTTGCTCATGCTATCATAAGCAGCTGAAATACTGTATTCCCTATCCTTCAATGCCATAAAAAACCACATTCTCCCCAAAACATAAACCCCATAAAGAGGAATGTCCTTGTAGTAGTGTTTGGGGGTTTGATTGAAGAGTGTAGGCATTGGAGGGTTTTGATTGAGAATTTGTGCTGCACACATTTCTGCCAACAATTGACCTCTCCCATCAATGGTTTTTCCTTCCTCTGGTTTGTACTCGTGAATGAAAAAGAAGGGCTGCTCGGGAGCACTCTTTCCCGTAGCAACTAACCAATCTGTATAACCAAACAATTTTACCTCATACAAGGGCTTGATAGTGATATTCACGCTTAGATAACGTTCCGCAAAATGGTGAAAATTGTTTTTTGAATCCTTAAACCTCACAAGTCTGGTCAATAGAGAAATAAAATTTTCTCGCAGTTCTGTTTCATTCCAATAATCTATCAACTCCTCCGCTTCTTCTCGCAATTCCTCCAAATAAATAACTTCTTTTTGGCTAAGCGAAAAATTCGATTCCATTGCCAACCAATTCTCTAATACATCCAGCTTTTTCTTTCTCTGCAAACCCAAAATTTTCTCTAAGTCGGTACGTGTCCAATATTTAAAGGAGCGTTCAATTTTTGTGTAGTTATTCATAGTGCAAACGGTTTTTATTTTAACAATATCCAACTTGAACTTGTTTGAAGTCTGTATAAAAATTCCATCCTCAATTCTCTTCAAAGTGAAATTCATCCTTCAATCTTGGAATCATAATCTTATTGAAGCCTGCTTCCTTCAATGCTCCCTTGAAGGTCTTTTGGCGTTTGTAATCACCATGGACCAAGAAAATTTGCTTCAATTGTTGCCTATCCTGGTTGTCGAGGTAATCCAACATTTCGTTTTGGTCGCCATGTGCGCTGAAAGAATCCATCACCTCAATAGTGGCATTGACCTTCTTCAATGCACCAAAAATTTTGACTGATTCAGCACCTGCCCTCAATTGTCCGCCAATCGTATGTGGAGGCGCGTAACCCACTATCAAAATCGTGGTTTTGGGATTTTCGATGTTGTTCAATACGTGGTGCTTGATGCGTCCTGCGGTAATCATGCCCGAAGCACTGATGATGATACAAGGCTCATTGGATTCGTTGAGTTTTTTGGAGCGAGCAACGGGACGGATGTAATGCAAATCTTTAAATCCAAAAGGATTTGGGTCTTCAATCATGTAAGATAGTATTTCCTCATCAAAACATTCGGGATGCCATTGGAAAATATCGGTGGCATTGATAGCCAATGGACTATCTACATAAACGGGGATTTTGGGCAGCTTACCTTCGTTTTCCAATTGGTCGAGGATATAGACGATTTCTTGGGTACGCCCTACGCTAAAAGCAGGAATGAGTAGTTTACCTCCTTTTTCGATGCAAGTCTCACGGATGATGCGGAGTAATTTCGCTTTTTCGTCGGGATGGCTTTGGTGGCTACGTCCACCATAGGTGGATTCACAAATCAGGTAGTCGCATTTGGGCATGGGGTCAGGGTCTCGCAAAATTGGACGTTCGGGGCGACCAATATCTCCTGTAAAACCGAAAGAAACGGTTTTGTATTCGTTCTTTTTGATGCGTAAAGTCACGCTTGCGCTGCCCAAAATATGCCCACTGTCTCTAAACAATAATTCGACTCCTTCTGCAATTTCGTGCCATTTGCCATAACCAAAAGTGGTAAAAGCATTGATGCAAGGCGCAACATCTTTGGGAGTATAAAGCGGGGTGTTCGTTTTTCCATTGTTGCGTTCCGCTTTTCGTTTGTTGACAAATTCGGCATCTCGAACTTGTATGTAGGCACTGTCCATCAACATAATGGCACACAAATCACGGGTAGCACCTGTTGAGTAAATATCACCCGAAAAACCATCTTTGACCAATTTGGGCAATCGTCCACTGTGGTCAATGTGGGCGTGGGACAAAATCACACAGTCGATTTCTGAAGGTTTGAATTGCCAGGATTCATTGAAGTCTTCAAACTGGTCTTCAATGCCTTGGTACAAACCACAATCCAATAAAATCGTGTACCCATTGTTTAGCGTCAAAAGGTGGGAACTTCCTGTGACCGTTTGTGCTGCTCCGCAAAACTTGATTCTCATAAGTGATAATTGATTTTGTAAATGAATTGTGAAAATGGAACTTTTTTGGCGAAAAAACAACTCATAAAGAATGAATGAAAATTAAAATGAGAATAAAAGCGAAAAAGGATTTTGGTCAAGGTGAAAAAAAGAGTTGTCAATTTCAAAATTGGAGCTTGTTCTATTTCAATGATTTACCTATACTTGCCCAATTCAAAACCCTATTCTTTACTTGCGCTCGTTTGTAGCCATAGCCGTCAAACTAAGAAGAAAAATGATGTGTAAGCTGCCTCAAAGGGGGAAAAACAATAACGTAGGGCGTTGCCCATGCTATTGCTAAAACCCTTTCAGGGTAAATAAACAAGATTTTTCCTTGGCTTGAAGGCTATGCTAAGCACTCGTCACAGGTAAACGAAAGCTTTTACGAAATTAGACTTTTTACAAAAAACGAAAAATAATAAACATGAAAAGATACATAGTTTTAGATTTGGAAGCGACTTGTTGGAAAGAGCGACAAGGGAAGCCTGCAAATGAAATCATTGAGATTGGTGCATTGATGGTCAATGAGGAAGGAGAAATCCTTTCGGAGTTTTGCCGTTTTGTGAAGCCATTGAAGAGTCCGATTCTTTCTGATTTCTGCAAAGAGTTGACGAGTATCACTCAAAGTCAAGTGGATGGTGCGGTGCATTTTCCAGAAGTTTTGAATGAATTTCAGGAGTGGATAGGGATTGGAGTACATGAGTATGTATTGTGTTCATGGGGTTTTTATGATGCCAATCAGTTTCGGATGGATTGTCGACTTTGGAATTTGGATTTGAAGTGGATAGAGCCACATATCAGTATCAAACACCAATATACAGGGGTGAAAGGTTTGTCGAGAAATATGGGAATGAAACGGGCTTTGGCTTTGGAGAATATTCCTTTGGATGGGACGCATCACCGAGGTATTGACGATGCTCGAAACATTGCCAAGATTTTTGTGCGGTATTTGGAGGAATGGCGGTTTCCGAAGGACGAATGAAAATTAAAATAGGAATAAAAATAAAAAATACACCCTACAACCAATTTATTGTAAGGCATTTTTTTAAATGCCCTACACTTGAGTTTTGCGAACGGAATAGTTTGAAATGTGTAGAATAGCGTCTAATTTCGTTGCTTCTTACACAACCTTCAAAATCAGACAAAATGCAGTCATCAATTCCAAACTGGCAAGAAATCCGCCAAAACCACCCTGTCCTTCAAAACCAAACTTACTTCGATTCGGCACGTTGCGGCATTATGTCCAGACAAACTGCTGAACTTGGACAGCAGTTTTACCAACAGTTTTTGGAGGAAGGGCCTGCTGCTCGACAAGCTTGGGAGGCAGAGATAAAAGTGGTGCGTCAGAAGGTGGCGGACTGTATGGCTGCAAAGCCTCACGAAATTACACTTGTTCCGAATTGTTCGATTGGATTGAACTATGCGGCGCAAATGTTGAAGTCTCGACATAGGAAAGTTTTGTTGTTGTCGGAAGATTATGCTTCGGTAAAGTTGCCTTGGTTGGTGAATGGTTTTGAGATGGTCGATTTTCCACAGTTGCCGAATGGCTCAGTAAATATGGCGGAATTGCAGCAGCGAATATTAAGCGATAATATTGAAGTGGTGGCGGTGAGTTATGTACAGTTTAGTTCGGGCTATAAGATTGATTTGCAGGGACTGGGAGCTTTTTGTAGAGCGCATGGAGTGATTTTGGTGGTGGATGCTACGCAGGCTTTTGGAGCGATGGAGATAGAT
>JBGCDY010000494.1:0-3269 GCA_045105835.1 Chitinophagales bacterium | reverse complement strand
AAGGGAGATAGAAATAAATATGCTACGCAAATTTTAGGAAGGTATTTTTTCTTTTAGGAAGGCAAAAATTTTTAGCATAGCAGGGCTATGGTCAAAATTTTTAACGCATCTAAAAGGAAAAAGAACGAGTAAAATGCGTAGGCTATTATTTTTTAAATCCCTAAACTCAAAAAATAAATCCTTATTCAAGACTTCAAATCATTTGATTAAGTAATAAGAAAAAAATAAATGAACATCTTAATTCCCCTTTTGAAAGGGGTTGGGGTATGTTAGCTAAAAAATCGTTCAGGTTATTTTTTTACCGTTACTAAGAAGTAGTTTTTTTATTTTAATTCTTATTTTTATTTTCATTCATTACTAGGTGATTTAAAATTGCTATTTTTGTTTGGATAAATCAAATAACCATGAAAAAAAGATATAAAATAATTACAGTTTTAGTAAGCATCTGTCTATTGACGGCTTGTAACCCTAAAATTATTCCTGACCGAGAAATTTTCTTGCAGGATGGAGAGTCTGTTCCCACCGTAAATTTGAGCCAATACAAATCTGCTCAAGAACGCCCCAACCAAAATGCCGACCTGGCAGTGGCTTTGGCGATATCAGGTGGAGGGTCAAGAGCCTCCAATTTCGGGATAGGAATCATGTTGGGCTTGGAGCAAATCATTCAAGAGAATGGCAACAATGTCTTGCAGGAGATAGATTACCTTTCTACCGTGTCGGGAGGGGGATTTGCAGGAGGAGCTTACATCAATTCCCTTTTTGAGCATCATTATGCAGGAAAAGGCAAAAAGTATGAATTGAATCAGTATGTAAACAAACGAATCAAAGAGGATTTGGAACAGTCTTTTATGGGCGCAATTTTGAAGAATTACCTCAACCCAAAGCTTTGGTTCACCTTTGCAGATGATGGCGATGCACTCGAAAGAACAGTGAACGACAAGGTTTTGGGCTACAAAAGACGACTCTCGAATAAAAGCCTTAAAGATGTTCCCCAGCGAAGCATCGCATTGGGAGACTTGTTCATTGCTAGAGATGACACGACCCGTGAGGTACGGTTTCCGATGATGTTTGCCAATGGTGCCATCATGGATAAAATGGCAATTTTCCCTTTTTGTCCCGATATTTTGGATACTTATCAAATCACCTCTTGTACACACCGATTGAAGAAATACTACCTAAACGATTCTTATGAAATGCCTTTGTCCGTCGGAATCAAAGCAAGTGGAAGTTTTCCTGTGTTGATTTCCAACACGACTTTAGAAAGTAACTTTCACCCTGATTTTAGATTCTTGCACGTAGTAGATGGCGGTTTGGCGGACAATTATGGCTATGAAACGGCTTTGGATGTAATGGAACAAGATCACAAAGTGAAGAAGAAAGTCATGTTTATCATTGACGCAAACAATTCAGGAATGACCAAAACGTTCTCTAAAAAGCAAAGTGGTCGAAATATGTTCAAGGTCTATGCAGGATTGGCTTACAGTGGTTTGAGTGCAAAAAGTGCGACCTTGAAACCAGAAGTGTTTTCCGAAAGTACAGTAGTGGAAGTAGAGCCGATGTTTTTTGGCTTCAATAGTTTGATTATCAACAACAATGCGACACCTCCATTGAAGATTGATGTCAAGAAAGAACAGAAGCGATTGATTTACGAATTGACCACCAATATGGACAATATTTCGAATGTTGATTTGCAGATTTTATACGAACTACTAGTCAATGTGGGCACAAAATATACCATCACAAGCGATGAACAAGAACTACTATTGTTGGGTGGTCAAAAGATTGTATTGCTTCAAAAACAAAACATATTGGATGCTTTGAAAATATTTGATTAGACTTTTGTAAAAAAGATATTTCGTTGCACCCCTAAAAAGATGAAATCAACAGTATTAGTCAAATAGCTGTGAACCTAAGAAAAAATGATTACCCAAAACGCCCCAAAGGAGCAAAAGCAATAGCGTGGTACGAATCAAAAAAAGGAAATGCCCGCCCTGAAAGGGCGAAAGTAAAAAAGATTTTGAATGCTTGGGCTCTTTCAGGGCTAATGTCACATTTGTGATTGACACACAGGGCGTTCCCGTGCTATTGCTAAAACCCTTTCAGGGTTAATAAACAAGATTTTTCCTTAGTTTGACGGCTATGGGGCAACGCCCTACAAAGCAAAAAAGGAAATATAAGCCCTGAAAGGGCGAGAGCATAAAACCTGTTGTTGGCTTACGCCCTTTCAGGCTGAATAATACTTGAATTTCATCCACAGGGCGCGTTGCCCTTTCAGGGGAATTAGTAGCCTTAGTATTGAATATTAAATTCGCCATAACCCTCTCCAAAAAAATCCCTACAATCATGTCAAAACAAATCCATGCACTTTTAGTCGGTATCAATAAGTACGACCACTCCAGAATTGCAGATCTCAAAGGCTGTAAGAACGATGTAGAGAACATAAAAACCTACTTAGAAAGTCGCTTTGAAAATCCCAATATTCTTACCCTAACAGACGAGCAAGCGACCTACCAAAACATCATCAACAACTTTAGAAGTCACCTCACTGCAAATGCGACCAAGGATGACATCGTACTATTCCAATACAGTGGACATGGTGCAAGAGAAGTTGCCGCCGCAGAATTCAAACCTTTTTTCCCCGAAGGAAAAGAAGAAACTTTGGTCTGTTACGACAGCCGAAAACCAGATGGACACGATTTGGCAGACAAAGAGTTGGCAGTTTTGGTTACCGAAGTAGCCGAAACAGGGGCGCATGTAGTGGTCTTATTGGACTGTTGTCATTCTGGTTCAGGTACACGAGAAGTGGACGATTTTCTTTTAGGAGCTACTCGAAGAACATACAGTCGAAGAGAAGAAAGACCTCTCGAAACCTACATTGGAGGTTACTACAAAAGAGAACTGGAGGAGACAGGCAAAGTGGTGATTCCTTCCGAAAAACACATCCTATTAGCAGCTTGTGATAGAACCGAATCTGCAAGGGAAACCAAAACGCATACAGGTCTTTTTACTTCTACTTTGTTGAAAACCCTCAAAAAAATGGGGAATGACATCAGTTATGCCGATTTGTTTTTGAAGTGTAGAATCGAAATTATCAATGAAAGCGTCGACCAAACACCTCAATTTGAATCTGCTCATCTTTTCAATGCCCACAGCAGATTTTTAGATGGGCGAGACATGGAAGACCTCAAGGAGAAAGAAATTCACTACGACGATAGCAATGGGGAATGGGTGATGTATTATGGAGCTTTGGACGGATTGGAAATCACACC
>JBGCDY010000493.1:0-5784 GCA_045105835.1 Chitinophagales bacterium | reverse complement strand
GAAGTGATTTTAATTGGTCTATCGGTACGATTTTCTCCCAAAACAGAAATAAAGTTCTTGCTCTTACAGGTGAAGTTGATGATGAAGGAAACCCGATTGACATTACAGGTACTGATGATCGTCGCTTATCAGTTGGACAATCTATCAACAATATATGGCTACCACAATACGATGGAATTTATCAAGAAGGAGATGATATTGCAGGGAGTGGAAACCCCTTGGCTTCCCCTGGTGATGTTCGTGTAGTAGACCAAGATGGCAATGGGCAAATTGATAATAGAGACAATGTTTTCACCAACACAGATCCAAATTGGTATGGCTCTATCAACTCAAACATAAGCTACAAAGGGTTTAGTTTGTTTTTGGATGTGTTTATCGTACAAGGTGCTACAAAATTGAATAACGTACTGGCAAATGGTGAGTTGTGGAAAGGTGCGCTTAATGGTATTAGGGCTAAGTATTATACTCCCGAATTTCCTTCAGCGGATTATCCTCGCCCCAAACCCGATACGCACTTACATTTGTTTCCTTTTGCAGTAAGAGATGCTTCCTACGTTCGCTTGAGGACGGTAACTTTAGGCTATACTTTTCCAGAGAAGATGTTGGATAACCTAGGTATCCGCAATGTAAATGTATATTGTACGGGAACCAACCTATTGACAGCTACTGATTTCCGTTCTTATAGTCCTGAGCAGGATCTTGTTCAGACAGATGATGATGGAGATTCATTTACTGGTTTCCCTGAAACTCGTAACGTTACCTTTGGTCTTAAATTGGGATTTTAATCGTAAAATTTAGTAGAAGACCATTTCATTGTCAGAAGTCAGAAAAAACAATCTGACCTCTATTTGCTGATAGCAAATCGGTCTGACTTGTAAATAGCAACACCTAAAAAAATAAACATGTACATAAATACTCAAATAAATTTTAAAAACAGCCTTTGGATGCTGTTCATTGCTTTGATATTCACTTCTTGTAGCGATGATTTTCTGAAAGATGAATTGCTTTCTGATACTTCTGTAGATTTCTTATACACTACAACAGAAGGATTGGAATCGGCAGTAGTTGGTTTATACACGCTCAATCGTCAAATCTATGAAGACAATAGTTTGAATGGAGCATATCCACTTATTCTTCAGGCCAAAAGTGACCTTGGGGTAGGAATTACGGGAGAAGTTTCCCTTTACAGCCGTCTGCTTTGGGGGGCAAGTATTGGTGATTTTGGAACGGAATCAGGTATCAATAAATACTGGGTTCATTTTTACAAAATTGTAGATCGCTCCAATGCTATTATTCAGGCAGCAGAAAATTTGGACGGAATTGATGAAGATAGAAAAAATCAGATTCTATCAGAAGCAAAATGTATGAGAGCCAACTCGTTTTTTGCACTATACCGTCTTTTTAACAACATATTTGTAACGACTGAACCAACGACTCCAGAGAATGCTTTTGATGTACCTCAGGATAAATCCTCTAAAGAAGAAGTCTTTGCTTTAATCATCAGTGATTTGGATTTTGCTATCGAAAATTTAGCGTACACAACCTCTCAATTTGGAAGGTTTACACAAGGGGCTGCAAGACACATTCGCGCCAAAGTAGCTATGTGGGAAGAAGATTGGGCAACAGCAGCAGCACAAACAGATGCGGTTATTGAAAGCGGCAACCATAGTTTGGTAGCGACCACAAAAGAGGTCTTTGCAGGAGATATAAACCATTCCGAAACATTGTTTGCATCCTTGTTTGCTAGAGAAACGATTGGAGGTGGTGGAGAACATATTTTAAATTGGAATGTTGTTTCGCAATATCATGCAGCACCTGGTGCTGTTCATTCTGTAGAGAATGGAGGAGCTGGAGTAGGGTTTATGTCTTTAAACGATTATACGATAAACCTCTTAAATGAAGATCCAAACGATGATAGAAAAAATGGTTCTTATTACATTTTTGAGTACCTATACAATGATGAAGAAACATTACCTGCTGGAAAAAACATTGGTGACCCGCTTGATTTGTATGTAAATGACCCAACCGATCAAAACGAATTTTTGACCTATTACCTTAGACAAAACCCAGGAGTGGTTAAGTTTTTGGACGAAGAGGCAGAACCAACAGACAGAAATCATTACAAAAACGTCATGGTCTATCGCTTGGCTGAAACGTATCTAATTGGAGCAGAAGCTCACATGATGTTGGGGGATAATGCCAAAGCTCTAGAATACCTTAATACAGTTAGAAACCGAGCAAATACAGCTTCCGTAGCCTCAATAGATTTACAAGCCATATTGGACGAAAGAGCGCGTGAATTAGCTTTTGAAGGGCAACGATGGTACACACTCAAACGAACAGGTAAATTATATGAGTTTCTTTTGGATCACATGAATAATGACAACATGAATGAGTCTTATCCCGAAGGAAATCCAAAAGTTATCCTCAGAGAATATATGGAAAACTGGCCTATTCCTCCACAACAGATAGACTTGTTGGGACCATCATATCCTCAAAATGAGGGATACAATTAATTGTTAGGCGGTTTGATGGCGATGTTATTTGAAACTTCAACCTTATAGGTTTTTAATCATGTGTTTTCTCGAAATAATTAAATGTGTTCGAGATTTCAAAAAGTAAACCTATAAGGTTTTACCTTGCAAACATACTTTTGTCCTGTACTTAGCGATTCAAGAATCAGCGAAGCGAAACCATCTACTTACTATTTCAAAAAATAAATCATAAAATTCATACAATGAAAAATATAAATATAGCGAAAATAAACAGTTTTCCTGTTTTTTTCATGCTGATGCTTTTCAGTATCACAATGGTATTCTTTGCTTCCTGTAGCAAAGAAGATGATCTCCCCCCACCTTCAGCTTATGTCGCCCCCGTGCCAGATACTACTGGCTCCTGCGTTTTTTTAACAGGTAGAGCTCCTGAATTGAATGGCGATGCAGCAATAGATTTTGAGTGTGAAGGCCCAGATTACATATTTTTTGGAGAGAAAGATGGAGTTATTACCATCGAATATGCTGAAAATCCTGCGCAAGAAGGCATCAATACTTCTGAAAAAGTGGTAAAAGTAACTCAAACTGCGGGAATAGAACCTTGGGCGGGTTTTTTCTTTGATTTATCTTCAAAAGTAGATTTGTCAGTGAATCAAGGTGTCAAAATTAAGGTGTATTCCCCTGCTGTAGGTCAGACGGTGACTTTAAAATTGGAAGATAGTGCCAAGGGAGAAATCAATTCAGAAATATCACTTATGACTACGGTTGCAAATGAATGGGAAGAATTGACCTATACATTCTCTTCTGGGGATACAGAGAAATTTGATCGCTTTGTATTGTTTTTTGATTTCCAAGGCCCCAAAGATGCCGAAACCATCCATTATTTTGATGACATTATACTTGGAGAAGGCGAGGTTATCGTTCCTCCAACAGAACCCACTGCTGCTGCACCAACTCCCAATAAACCAGCATCAGATGTGATCTCTCTATTTAGTGATGCCTACACCAACGTGGAAGGGACAGATTTTAATCCTGATTGGGGGCAAGCTACGGTCGTCACAGAAGTTGATATTGCAGGGGACAACACCTTGAAATATGAGAATCTAAATTACCAAGGAACACAATTTGCAGCTCCGATAGATGTTTCTGGAATGGATTTTCTACATATTGATTATTGGACTGAAAATTCAACAGGCTTCAATGGTTTTCTTGTAAGTTCTGGTCCTTTAGAGGCTGCACATGCTTTTGATGAAGTAACTATAAGAGAATGGGTAAGCATTGATATTCCCTTGTCAGAATTTTCAAGTGTAGTAGATTTAATGGATATTATTCAAATGAAGTTTGATGGGAATGGAACCATTTATTTAGACAATATCTATTTCCATAAAGAACCAACTGGACCTGCTACTGCTGCTCCAACTCCAACTGTTGCAGCCGAAGATGTAGTCTCTGTATTCAGTGATGCTTATATGAATGTGGAAGGAACGGATTTTAACCCTGATTGGGGGCAAGGTACGGTCGTCACAGAAGTTGATATTGCAGGAAACAATACTTTGAAATATGAGAATCTAAATTACCAAGGAACGCAGTTTGAAGCTCCCTTGGACGTTTCTGGAATGAATTTTCTACATGTTGACTATTGGACTTCAAACTCAACAGGGTTTAATGGTTTCCTTATTAGCTCTGGACCCGCAGAAACTCCACATGCTTTTGCAGTCACTACTGGAGAATGGGTAAGTGTGAATATTCCTTTAGAAGAATTTTCAAGTGTGGTCGATTTAATGGATGTCATTCAATTGAAGTTTGACGGTGATGGAACAATCTTTTTGGACAATATTTATTTCCATAAAGGACAAGCAACAGAGCCTTTTACTGCTGCGCCAACGCCAACTGTTGCAGCCGAAGATGTCATCTCTGTATTTAGTGATGCTTACATGAATGTTGAAGGAACGGATTTTAATCCCAATTGGGGACAAGGTACGGTCGTTACAGAAGTTGATATTGCAGGAAACAAGGTCTTAAAATATGAGAATCTAAATTACCAAGGAACACAATTTGAATCTCCCTTGGATGTATCGGGAATGAGTATGGTGCATATTGATTATTGGACTGCAAATTCAACTGGATTTAATGGCTTTCTAATCAGCACAGGCCCTGCCGAAACACCACATGCTTTTGAGGTAACTACTGGACAATGGGTAAGTGTGGATATTCCTTTGACAACATTTTCAAGCATAGTAGATTTAATGGATGTCATTCAATTGAAGTTTGATGGTGATGGAACGATTTATTTAGACAATATTTACTTCCACAAATAAGTAATAAGAAAAAAATAACTTGAACACCTTAATTCCCCTTTTGAAAGGGGGTGGGGTATGTTAGCTAAAAAATTGTTCAGGTTATTTTTTTACCGTTACTAAGTAAGGAATTTTGAATAAATCAAGGTTTTGAGGTGGCATCTTGCAGTGAAACGAAAATAGCTTGTGCCGAAACCTCGGCATGTAATCTCAAAACCGAGAGCGATATTACACCTCGTCCTCTTAAAAAACATAGAATCCCCTTCAATTTTAATTTAATAGAAGGGGATTTTCTATTTTCATTTCATCAATAACGAGGGGTTTTAAACCCCTCGTTATTGATGAAATTATTCCCTTTACCACTCTTTCAAAACAAAAAAAACAACACTGCAATGAACATAAAATCAAAACCTTCAATGAAAAAAAATACTTCCTCTTTCTTTGGACTGCTAGTTTCAATCGTTTTCTCTCTCTTTTTTTATTCTTGTGGCGAAAATGCTACTTCTAACTCCTCTATAAACAAAACACAATCTGATAAAGTGTCTCCACCTAAAACAACAGCAGCTAAATTGATTTTTTCGGATGAGTTTGATGTAGAAGGTGCGGTAGATTCCAGCAAATGGCTATTTGAAACCGTTCCCCCAAATAATGGAGGCTGGTGGAATAATGAGAAACAACATTACACAGATAGGTTGGACAATGCTTATGTTTCCGAAGGTACCTTAAAAATAGTGGCTAAAAAAGAGGAATATACCTTTGCAGGTTCAACCAAAAATTATACTTCAGCACGTTTGAATTCAAAATTTAATTTTACCTATGGCAGAATTGATGTAAAAGCCAAATTACCAGAAGGAGCGGGTACTTGGCCAGCCATTTGGACATTAGGAGCCAATCTTGGCACTGCTGGATGGCCTGTTTGTGGAGAAATTGATATTATGGAACATTGGGGAAATAACCAAAACTACGTCCAAAGTGCGATGCATACACCATCAAGT
>JBGCDY010000492.1:0-6114 GCA_045105835.1 Chitinophagales bacterium | reverse complement strand
GAACAAGACTCGAACTTGCACGCCCATAATTAGGCACCAGCCCCTCAAGCTGGCGTGTCTACCAATTCCACCACCTGGGCATTTCAGGTTGTGTTTTCTATTGGAGGCGCAAATATAAGCAAAATTTAAACTAAAAAAGTTCCTTCTTTCGGAAAAAAAATATTGTATTTTTGTGGCTTCAAATTGAATCTCTAATAAAAGAATCATCAATATTTTATGGCAGTTTTAGTAGGAAAAGACTCTAAAATCATTGTTCAGGGCTTTACAGGCAAGGAAGGTAGTTTCCATGCTGGACAAATGATAGAATATGGAAGCAATGTAGTAGGCGGTGTAACTCCTGGCAAAGGAGGCAAACAACACCTCGAACGCCCTGTTTTCAATACTGTTGCAGAATGTGTTGCAGAAACAAGCGCAGACACGTCTATTATTTTTGTGCCTCCTCGTTTTGCAGCCGATGCTATTATGGAAGCAGCCGCAGCAGGTATCAAAGTGATTATCTGTATTTCAGAAGGCATTCCTGTACAAGATATGGTGAAAGTGAAAGCTTTTATTGAAGGTAGAGATTGTCGTTTGATTGGACCAAACTGTCCAGGTGTTATGACTCCTGGTGAAGCGAAAGTAGGTATCATGCCTGGTTTTATTCACCGTCCAGGTCGTATCGGAATCGTTTCTCGTTCGGGTACATTGACGTATGAGGCTGTGGATCAAGTGACCAAAGCAGGTATGGGACAATCTACTTGTATCGGAATTGGTGGAGACCCAATCATTGGCACAACTACCAAAGATGCAGTGAAATTGTTGATGGAAGATCCTGATACCGATGGTATTGTCATGATTGGCGAGATTGGTGGAAGCATGGAAGCAGACGCTGCTTACTGGATTAAAGAAAATGGAACGAAACCTGTAGTGGGTTTCATCGCTGGTCAAACTGCTCCCAAAGGTAGAACAATGGGTCATGCAGGTGCAATCGTTGGTGGTGCAGAAGATACTGCCGAAGCAAAAATGGCAATCATGCGTGAATGTGGAATCCACGTAGTAGATTCTCCTGCTTATATTGGCATAACAATGGTGGAAGCATTGAAGAAATAAGCAATCACGAAGTGTGAGTGATGTATTTTGTTCATAGTATTTCAGAAAATCCAAATTTTGAATAAGAGAATGACAATCAGATTGGTTCAAGTACTTTTTGTATTTGATTTTTAACCAATGCCTTGATTGTCATTCTCATTTTAATTTTCATTTATTCCTATGGGATTACTCGATAATAAAACAGCCCTTATCTCAGGTGCGACACGTGGCATTGGTTATGGAATTGCGGTCAAATTTGCACAAGAAGGCGCAAATGTGGTATTTACCTACCGTTCTTCTGTCGAAAAAGCACAAAAATTGGAGGAGGAATTGAAGACCTATGGCGTTCAAGCAAGAGGCTACCAATCCGATGCGGGCGATTTTGACGCTGCTGCTGAATTGTGTAAAGAGGTAGTCAAAGATTTTGGGGGGATAGACATATTGGTCAATAATGCTGGAATTACCCGTGACACCTTGATTGTGAGAATGAACGAACAACAGTGGGATGATGTCATCAGCACCAATTTAAAATCGGTTTTTAACCTCACCAAAAATAGTATTCGTTCGATGATGAAAACCCGCAAAGGGTCTATCATCAACATTACTTCAATCGTTGGGATGCGAGGAAATGCTGGTCAATCCAATTATGCGGCTTCAAAAGCAGGTATCATTGGTTTTTCCAAATCCATCGCCCAAGAGTTGGGTTCACGAAACATTCGCTGCAATGCCGTTGCACCAGGATTCATCGCTACCGAAATGACAGATGGATTGAAGGACGAAGTGAGAGACGCTTACCTCAAAACCATTCCCCTCAAACGTTTTGGAAGTGTAGAAGAAGTAGCAGACGTTTGTTTGTTCTTGGCTTCAGATATGTCCAACTATGTATCAGGACAGGTGATAAGTGTTTGTGGAGCAATGAACTGTTAGATTCTAAGACCTAAAACGAAAGACAAAAGATATAAGAAAGCCACTGATTTTACTGTTTGTAAAACTCAGTGGCTTTTGTGTTTTAAAGAACAACTCAAAAAAAAGTGCGCAATCCTCATCAATAACGAGGGGTTTTAAACCCCTCGTTATTGATGAGGATTGAATCTATTGAGCTTAATTTTCATATTTTATCACTCACTCCACTTTTGCCCACACTTCAATGGGCACTTTCTCTCCCGATATTTCATCAAAATAAAAAACTTCTTTTGTTTGTGGTTTGATGGCAAACTGAAAATGTGAAACAAAATTCATCCCATTGTCTTCACCCACCTTGATCCAGTAAAAAGGGCTGATTTCATTGGGTTGTTCCAATATCCTAAGCTTCAAAGCCCGTTCCCCATTCGTCTCTTTTTTAACGTATTCCGCACGGTCTTTTATCTTTTGCAAATCCCAGATTTGGTCGAGTAAAGGCTGAATATCAGTGGTGTCTTTGGGAGCAGCAGTTGTTTCTTCCATCAATTCCACAGGTTTTTCTCCTTCTGGTTTTGAAGTGCTTGAATCATCCGAAGAACAAGCGAAAAATAAACTGGCGAATAGTAAACAAAGTATAAATCTCATGGTGATTGGTAATTTGGTAACTGGTGATTAGTTGTTCGTGATTGGTTCAGTAATGTGACATATTTATTTTAACAATTGCTTATTTGTCAAATAATTTTTCATTTTTTTACCAGTTACCAGTTACCAGTTACCAGTTACCAGTTACCAGTTACCAACTATTAAGCCTCAATCAAAATATCCTCATCCGTTTTCTTCGAAATCATCCACAAACCAATAAATGTAAGCAATCCATTCAGCATAAGCAATTCAAATCCAAATTTGTAGCCTCCAAACAGTGCTTGTGAATTGGCATTCAAAAAGTAACAAATCACAGGAGAAGCCAAGCAAATAGCAGGCACATATTGGTCAATCACCTGTCGGTTTTTGATAAACAAACCAAAAGAATACAATCCCAAAAGCGGTCCATAAGTATAACCTGCAATGCGGAACAATTCACTGATGACATCCTGTTCGAGCACATAATAGAAAATCATGATGACGACCAAGAGAACAAAGGTGAATCCAACGTGTACTTTTAGGCGAGTTCGTTTCAACACATTTTGGTCAGCATCTGGATCTTTCGCCTTTTTTTCCAAGTCCAAAAAGTCCACACAAAAAGAAGTTGTCAAAGCGGTCAAAGCAGAATCTGCACTTGAATAAGCCGCTGCAATCAAGCCCATGAGAAAGATAATACCGACCAACGGAGGAAAATGCTCCAATGCCAAGGTAGGGAATACATGATCCGTTCTAGTAGGAAGTTCGATGCCTTTTTGACCCGCATAAATGTATAAAAGTGCGCCCAAACCCACAAACAAAAGATTCACAAAAAGCAGGACAACACTGAAACTAAACATGTTTTTCTGTGCCTCACCGATGTTTTTGCAGCTATTGTTTTTTTGCATCATATCCTGATCCAATCCCGTCATAACGATGGCGAGAAAAGCACCACTAAAAAACTGTTTGAAGAAATAATTCCCCGCATTGGGGTCTTCAAAAAAGAACATTTGGGAGTATTTACTCTCTGCAATAACGCCAGCCAAATCACCAATACCTAAGCCCATATCTTGTCCTATCCAAACAATCGTGGTCACAACTGCCAATAGCATAAATGTGGTTTGCAGTGTATCCGTCCACACAATCGTTTTGATTCCACCACGCATGGTATACACCCAAATCAGCAAAAGAGTAAATATTACATTGAAAATGAAGTGAATACCATAAGCATCAAACACAAACAACTGCAATACCATTGCCACCAAATACAGACGAAACGCTGCACCAATCGTTCGGGACAACAAGAAAAAACCAGCCCCAGTTTTGTAGGACCAAAAGCCAAAACGTTTTTCAAGATAGGTGTATATAGAAGTGAGATTCAGTCGGTAGTACATCGGCATCAACACCGTTGCAATCACAAAATAACCCAACAAATACCCCAAGACCACCTGCATATAAGAGAAGCCCCCATTGATGCTCTCCAAATTACCAATCACCCCAGGCGTAGAAATGAACGTCACCCCCGACAAGGTCGCACCCACCATCCCAAACGCTACTACATACCATGGAGACTGTTTGTTGCCCGTAAAAAAAGCTTCATTGCTGCTGTCTCGCCCCGTAATCCACGATACCGCAAAAAGCAAAGCAAAATACAAGAGAATTAAGGTGAGAATAAGAATTGGATCCATAAGGTTGTTGGCTAATGGTGATAAATGTTGAACGATGAACTTCTAAAAATTTGTTTACCAAGTATTTGTAATATAGGATGGTTTTGTTCTGGTAAATTAAATTCCGTTTGAGACACTAATTTACACAATGTTGTTAGACAAGGCTTAAAAAATCATCGAAATGGGAATTATATTTTGGTTCATCTATTGGAATCCCCGTAGAGACGTTGCATTGCAACGTCTCCTCCTATTATGATTTGTTCTCTACGCTACGCATGAAGGTATTGTGTTCAAAGACGTTGCAGATTGGATTTTAATCAGTACATTTAAACATTTTACCTGTTTCAAATTTTCTTCAATTTACACAGAGGATTCTTGCAGAATGACAAAAAAGGGGAGCGTTTCTACAAAATTTTTGATTTACATTTTCATTAAGCAATCTGTCCCCTACAAACGACCGTTCCATCCTTCTGCTTCAATACGACACAAGCAAAACCCTCCTCCAGTCGCTTGCTTTTAATCACCACTTTTTCTCCAAAAAGCGTTTCGCTCACAAAATTCATTTCCAGCTTCAAAGGACGGAAATCACCTTCAATGCCAAACAAATGGTCTACCATCCACTCCATATACTTCACATTGTTGACATGCCCAACCATATCCAAGTCGCTATATTTTGCTTGATAATCAGTGCTGTGTTCAAATTCAGTGATGGTCGGCAACTTAGCAGATTTGCCGCAAAGAGGTAATTTATCGGCTAAAACGGGTATTTCACTGCTCACCACCCTTGCAGGTTTTCGGCTTGCCACGTTGACCGCCACCCAAAAAGTAGAAGCAGAACCAATGATTTCACCCGATTCATTTTGAAGGGTGAAATGACGATCTGAAAAAGGCCCTCGCATGGAACTCACCCAAGATTGCACCTGAATTTTGTCACACCAAGCAGGAAAATGATTCATCTCGACTTTTATCCGATTCAATATCCAAACATGTCCTTTTTGCTGCATTTCTTCAAATCCCAAGCCCCTGAATCGAGCGTGCAAACCAGCAGTGTTTTGTAAGATATTGCAGACAGCGGTGAGATTCATTTGTTGGTTGTTTCCTATCATAAAAGAAGGAATCGCCCATTCTTCATGCCATATACCGTTTTGTTCCATGTTTTTATTTTTGTATTGAAAAGACATACGAGATTTCAAAAGCTTTTGCAGTTCCTCAAGAGATTCTTAAGAAACTTTAAATTCTTGTTGAGACTCATGAGCTGCAAAAGTAAAAAGCTGCTGCAAAATATTTGTATTTTGTGCTACAAAACATTACAATTCAACAAACCAAAATATTCATACAAAAAATGAGAGCATTGATACAAAAGGTCTCGGAAGCTTCTGTCACCATTGAAGGAAAGGTCAAATCGAAAATAGGGAAAGGGTTATTGATTTTAGTGGGAATCGAGAATGCAGATACTCAAGAAGATGTTGAATGGCTCTGCAAAAAAATAGCTTTGATGCGGATTTTTAGTGATGAAGCGGGAAAAATGAATTTGTCTGTTAAAGATGTAGGAGGAGAAGCCTTGGTTGTCAGTCAATTCACCCTTCATGCAAACACCAAGAAAGGAAACCGCCCTTCGTTTATCAAGGCTGCAAGACCCGATTTCGCCATTCCGATGTACGAATATTTTGTCGTAAAACTTCAAAGCCATTTTGATGCGCCTGTCCAAACGGGAGAATTTGGGGCGATGATGGAAGTGGGCTTGGTGAATGATGGACCTGTGACGATTTGGGTGGATTCTAAGAATAGGGAGTAGTTTTGGCGCAGATTTGCAGTGCATGATACCAAATCTAATTTCACACAATCAACCCCATTTTTTAAC
>JBGCDY010000491.1:0-8553 GCA_045105835.1 Chitinophagales bacterium | reverse complement strand
GTTGGGCAAGTGTAGATATTCCTTTGACTGCCTTTTCACCAGTTGATTTAGCAGCCTTGATTCAGTTCAAATTTGATGGTACTGGCGATATTTACTTAGATAACCTTTACTTCTACAAAGGTGATGGTGGAACTGGTGGCGGTGATGTTCCAACTGTTGGAGCACCTGCACCTATTCACGCTTCTTCAGATGTACTTTCCGTATTCAGTGATGCTTATGACAATGTAGCAGTAGAGAATTTGAATCCAGATTGGGGGCAAGCTACTGTTACTACCGAAGAAGCTATTGGAGGAAACAATACATTGGTCTATACAGGTTTGAACTACCAAGGACTTCAATTGGATGGTACTTTGGATGTATCTGGAATGAGTCATTTACACTTGGATTATTGGACAGCCAATTCTACTGCTTTGAATGTATTTTTAATCAGTGATGGACCAGTCGAAACACCATATGCACTCAATGTTCCTACTTCTGGTTGGGCAAGTGTGGATATTCCTTTGACTGCCTTTTCACCAGTTGATTTAGCAGCCTTGATTCAGTTCAAATTTGATGGAAGTGGTGATATTTACTTAGACAATATCTACTTCCATAGAGACATTGTTAGTACCAATGACATCCTATTGGAATCAGTAGGAGCTTATGTCTATCCTAACCCTACTCAGGGTAATTGGACATTGAAAACCAATAATGTGGAAATGTCACTCATACAAGTGTTCGACATGGCAGGAAAACACATCTTGTCCTTGAATCCTGAAAATAACAATGTAGCAACGATTGATGCGCATAACTTAAACACAGGATTGTACTTTGCTCAAGTAACTACACCAAAAGGTGTATTTAGCATGAAATTGATTAAAGAGTAATTCATGCTTCAATCAATTTTGAATAATTAGTTATTGGCTTTTGAAGTCTGATTCTATAGAATTGAAAGACTGCAATATCAGGTTTTGAAGGAAAAGAAAAAGGCTTCAAAAGCTTAACTAAATAAAAAATGAACTCTCCAACCAGTATTCTTCTTTTAGAAAAAGATGGGGTAGGTTAGATAGTAAACAAAGAATTGTTTTTTGACGATTGCTAAATACTCAAAAAGGCCTAAAAGTATTTCTTAACACCTTAAACATTCAACATGAAAAATATAAACTTTTTTTTATTCAGCCTTATTCTTTTATTGGGACTCTCAGGATGCACTGAGGAAGGAGAATTGCCGAATCGGAGCTATCAATTAGTTTGGGAGGATGATTTTGTAGGAGATGTAGGGCAGTCGCCTGATGCAACAAAATGGACTTTTGACCTTGGTCGTGGAAATGATGGATGGGGTAATCAAGAGTTGCAAGGCTATACAGATAATGCCGAGAATGTATCATTGGATGGTGATGGTAACCTTGCAATTACAGCAAGAGCAGGATTCTCTTCTGGTCGTATCAAAACAGAAGGCTTATTTGAACAAGCCTATGGTCGTTTTGAAGCACGAATGAAATTGCCTTGGGGACCTGGGATATGGCCTGCATTTTGGTTATTGGGAAATAACTGTGAAACAGAAACTTGGCCTCAATGTGGCGAAATTGACATCATGGAATACCGTGGACAAGAGCCACATTTGGTTCATGGTTCAGCTCATGGCCCTGGTTATTCTGGCGGCTCACCTGTTACAAAAACATTTGCTTTAGAAAACAGTCGCTTCGATGTGGACTTCCATATTTTTGCTGTGGAGTGGGGAACGGATTATATAGATTATTATGTTGACGATGCACTTTACCAAAGAATCACTCCTGATGATGTTGATGGAGAGTGGGTATATGATCATCCTTTCTTTATCATATTAAACTTGGCTGTAGGAGGAAACTATGTAGGATTTCCAACAGAGGACACAGACTTTCCACAGACCATGCTTGTGGATTGGGTAAAGGTATATAAAGAAGTGAACTAAGCTTTACAACACAAAAAGAGTAGGATTTTAAAGTACTCTTTCTATGTCTAAAACCCCATAGTAGGTCTCCTAAATCTTCCTTCTTAAAGATAACTTCGTTAGTGGTATTTTTATTTTTCCTTTGAAGGAAGATAGGAGATTTGTATGCTTTTGAAGTCAAAAATTAAAAACCAAAAAGAATCTCGGTTAAGATGAAAACAAAATTTTACACACTTACTCTACTACTTATTGGTCTTGGGTTCTTCTTTTCCTGCAACCAAGAGCAATCAACAGATGTAGAGAAAACAACTCAAACCAAAAAAGAAGTGACAGCTAAAGATATATTAGGAAACCCTGCTTATCCAGCGATTTCATTCGGAGGATACCGTCAAAAGACCCGTGAAATTCAGCCAACAGTGGAAGAATTGAAAGAGGATATGCAAATCCTTCATGCCATGGGCATCAGAGTGGTTCGCACTTATCACACCAAACGTATTCATGCTACGAATGTATTGGAGGCGATTCATCAATTGAAGGGCGAAAATCCAGGTTTTGAAATGTATGCTATGGTGGGTGTGTGGATTGATTGTGCCAATGCGTGGACAGATCAACCCAATCATGAGGATGAAGATGTGGAGGAAAATGCTGCTGAGATTAAAAGGGCAGTAGATATGGCGAATAAATATCCTGACATTGTCAAAATCATTGCTGTAGGTAATGAGGCGATGGTCAAGTGGGCAGCTACTTATTATGTACAACCTCGGGTGATTCTGAAATGGGTGAATCACCTACAAGAATTGAAGAAAACGAAGAAACTATCCAAAGACCTTTGGATAACGAGTTCTGACAACTTTGCTTCTTGGGGAGGAGGAGATGCTGAATACCATGTACCTGATTTAGAGGCATTGATGAAGGCAGTGGATTACATATCGCTCCATACTTATCCGATGCACGATACCCACTACAATCCCGCTTTTTGGGGTTCACTGGAAGAAGAAGCACAGTTGCCTGACTTAGAAAAGATAGACAAAGTGATGACCCGTGCCAAAGAATATGCGATGTCCCAATACCAAAATACAGTAAACTATATGCAGAGTTTGGGTATTGAAAAACCTGTTCATATAGGTGAAACAGGTTGGGCAAGTTTCTCCAATGGTTTTTATGGAGATGGTGGATCTAAAGCCACGGACGAATACAAGGAAGGTCTGTATTACCACAAAATGAGAGAATGGACAAAGAGCGAAGGTATTTCCTGTTTTTACTTTGAAGCTTTTGACGAAATATGGAAAGATGCAAAAAATCCAGGTGGCTCAGAAAATCACTTTGGGTTGTTTACCATTGATGGACAAGCCAAATATGCTGTATGGGATTTGGTGGATAAAGGAGTATTCAAAGGCTTAACAAGAGGAGGCAAAACCATCGAAAAAACCTATAAGGGGGAAAAGGAAGCATTGTTAAAGGAAGTGAAACTGCCTCCAATGAAGCCTGTGGAGGCATTGTAATCATTTTTTTGGAAGAATAGAAAAGAAGTTTTTTTTGTAGGCAAACAGATATTTGTACTCTATATCTGCACTGAAATTATTATTTTTCGCTTTCGAAAATCAACAACCATCTGTAATCACAAACCTAAACAAACAGATATGTCCAAGAAGTACATTGTTTTCATATCATTTATCATTATGCTCAGTGCTTGTAACAAAAGAGAACCATTGAAGGTAGAGGTCTTTGAAACTTCTGCAAATGGGAATCAGTTGAAGAAAATAACAGAGTTCTCCGCTGGAGAAAAAACCAAAACCATCAAGCTGCTGCCTGATGAAGAGTTCCAAACCATCACTGGGTTTGGAGGTTCATTTACAGAATCATCTGCCTACTTATTGAACAAGTTGGGTAAAGACAACCGTAAGAAAGTTTTGGAGGCGTATTTCGGAGAAAGTGGAGCTAAGTATTCACTTACTCGTACGCATATCAACTCTTGCGACTTTTCCCTGAGTAATTATTCGTATGCACCCAAAGAAGGAGATAAAGAATTGGAGAGTTTTTCGATAGACGAAGATCGTGAGGACATCATTCCAATGATAAAAGATGCTATGTCGATCTCCAAAGAAGGATTTAAAATAATTTCATCACCTTGGACTGCTCCACCGTGGATGAAAGACAACAAAAAGTGGGTAGGCGGTAAGTTGTTGCCTGAATACTATGATACTTGGGCATTGTTTTTCTCGAAATATTTGGATGCCTACAAAGCAGAAGGGATTGACATTTGGGGGATTACAGTAGAAAACGAACCTTTGGGCAATGGCAACAATTGGGAAAGTATGCACTACTCAGCAGGGGAAATGACAAACTTTGTTCAGAATCATTTAGGACCTCAATTGGAGAAAGATGGCAAAAGCGACCTTGTTTTGTTAGGTTATGACCAAAACCGTGACCACTTGAAGGATTGGGTCGATGATATGTACAAAAATGAGGAGACTTCAAAATATTTTGACGGAACTGCCATTCACTGGTATAGAAGTACTTATGAGGTCTTTCCTGATGTGCTACAATACGCACATGAGAAAGCCCCTTCTAAGTATTTGATTCAGACAGAAGCTTGTGTGGATTCGGAAATCCCTAAGTGGCAAGACGATAAATGGTATTGGTCAAAAGAAGCCACCGATTGGGGTTGGGATTGGGCAACCAAAGAGAATAAACCCTTGCATCCCAAGTATGTACCTGTATACCGTTATGCCCGTGATATTATTGGATGCCTCAATAATTGGGTAGATGGCTGGGTAGATTGGAATATGGTTCTCGACACACAAGGTGGTCCTAACTGGTTCAAAAACTGGTGTGTAGCTCCTGTAATTGTAGACCCTGAAAAAGACGAGGTATATTTTACGCCAATTTATTACACCTTAGCCCATTTTAGCAAATACATCAGGCCTGGTGCAAAAAGAATCGGGTTTGAAAATTCGGATGAGAACCTGCTGGTAACTGCTGCTAAAAACCCAGACGGTTCAATTGCAGTCGTACTACTCAATCAAGGAACAGAAACGAAAGATTTCACGCTTACATTGAACGAAAAAACTACAAACATAACGATTGATGCACAAGCAATTCAAACAGTAGTTATTCCAAAATAAGGATTGCCCGTAAAATACCCCGATTTAGAAGGAAGGCTTCTTTTTTTTTCTTTCTTTAAAAAAACTGGAGAATAGTACTGTTCCTCAGTCCTTTTTTGAGATTGAATTTTGGAAGCCTCTATCAGAAATTTTAAATCAAACAACAACCTACTTAATTAATCATTAACTCTACTCTAAGATTTTAGAAGAGAAATTAAGAAGGGCTAATAAATAGGATAATCAATATCCGTTTACTGCCCTTTTTATGTCTTCATTTTCCGCTTTTGATAGTGAAATAGCCTCACATCTCAAGGTCTGCGTGTAGAATTAGCCTAAACAACAAACAATGACACAACATACACCAACTGCAAGGGGTAAAGTCCCTTTTGTCCAAAAAGCTGCCTTCGGAGCGGGGCACTTAGTTTTGAACTTACTGCCAGGTTCTCTATCCATTTTTATGTTCTTTTTGTTGACTGCCTTTGGTATGGATCCCTTTTTAGCGGGTTTATTGGGTGGTTTACCAAGAGTATTTGATGCCATTACAGACCCGATTATGGGTTTTATTTCAGACAATACCAGCTCCAATTGGGGACGTAGAAGACCTTACATTTTTGTAGGAGCTATTTTGAGCGGTGTACTGTTTGCATTATTGTGGCAGCTCAATCCAGACAATTCACAGACCTACAATTTTTGGTATTTTCTGGTATTCTCCATGATTTTCTTAATTGGTAATACCATGTATGCTACACCATTGATTGGTTTGGGCTATGAGATGACCTCTGATTACAATGAGCGAACCCGCTTGATGGCATCTTCTCAAATAGTAGGACAAGTTGCATGGATGATTGTTCCTTGGTTTTGGGTATTGATTGCAGATCCCAATTTATTTGAAAGTCAAGCTGTTGGAGTTCAACAACTTTCTATAGTTGTAGGTGGAATTTGTATTGTTTTGGGAATACTGCCCGCTATTTTTTGTAGAGGGATTGACGCTTCAAATATGGAAAACAGAAAGGAAATTACCTTCAAAACCATGTTTTCAAACTTGAAAGACCTTTTTGCAGGCATCGTTCAGGTGTATAAAAACGAGCCTTTTAGGAAGCTTTGTGGAGCTACTTTCCTCGTCTTCAATGGATTCCAATTGGTCGCTTCTTTCAGTTTTTTTATCATCGTTTTTTATATGTTCAATGGTGATTATGGAATGGCAGGAACTTGGCCAGCATGGTTTTCAACAGTGAGTGCTTTTGCTACTGCCTTTATGGTGATTCCAATTGTGTCTTGGATGGCAAATAAATGGGGCAAACGAAAAGCCTTTTTACTTTCAACAGCGATTTCCATTGTGGGTTATGGACTGAAATGGTGGGCGTTTAATCCTGAGAACCCTTGGTTGATTTTTATGCCTATCCCCTTAATGGCTTTTGGTATCGGAGGACTGTTTACCTTGATGATGAGTATGACCGCAGATGTATGCGATTTAGATGAATTGGAAAATGGAATGCCCCGTAAAGAAGGCACCTTTGGCGCAATCTATTGGTGGATGGTGAAACTGGGACAAGCATTGGCACTCATTTTAGGAGGCTTGGTATTGAAGGTCGTAGGCTTTGACCAAAATTCAGTCACCCAAACAGCCGAAACGATGATCAATCTTCGTATTGCGGATATTGTTATTCCAGTAGTGACTGCTGCCATTGCGATGGTGGTAATGTGGAATTACGACCTAACAGAAGACAGAGCCAAAGAAATAAAAGAAGAATTAGTATTGCGTAGAGGCGAACTATAGAGAGTCGAAATGTTAAAATTAAAGGGAAAAACAAAGGTTTAGCCTTTTGATTTTGCCCTACAATGTAGACTGATTTTGAAGTGCTTTATTATTGAAGATAAAGCACTTCAAAATTTTCTTGTTATCACAATATTCAACAAGGAATATTTCAAAAATAAATTTACAAATATCATTTCATGAGAAACTGGTATTGAAGTGTTTTTTTAATTTTCATTTATTCACAATCATTTATTGTCTTCAATAATTATACAGAAAAATAGATAAAAAATCATGTCGTTTAGACCAGAAAAACAATTGTCCCTAACAGGTATAGACCTCGCAAACAAGACACCTGACCAAATCCACGACCTATTCTCAAAAGTTCTAAAGAATGGGATGCACGGTATCTGTTTTAGTGCCTATGAGGAAGGGCAAAAACCAGGAAGTATTCTAACAGAAGCGCAAGTGAGACACCGTATGAAAATCATCAGCCCTTATGTGAAGTGGGTGCGCTCTTTTTCTTGCATAGAGGGAAACGAATGGATTCCCAAAATCGCAAAAGAATATGGCATCAAAACCTTAGTAGGTGCTTGGTTGGGTACAGATGAAGAACTCAATGAAAGAGAGATAGAAGGTCTGGTTCAGCTTGCAAAAGATGGTTTTGTGGATATTGCAGCAGTAGGCAATGAAGTGCTGTACCGCAATGATTTATCACACGAAGCTCTCATTGAATACATTCAGCGAGTCAAAAAAGCAATTCCAGAAATTTCAGTTGGTTATGTCGATGCCTACTATCAATTCAGAGATCACCCAGCAATTGTAGAAGCTTGTGATGTTATTTTAGCAAACTGTTATCCTTACTGGGAAGGATGCCATTTGGATTATTCCTTACTTTACATGAAACAAATGTACTTGCAAGCCCTCAATGCTGGCAAGGGAAAAAAGGTGATCATTTCCGAAACGGGCTGGCCAAGTCAGGGAAGTGGTTTGAAGGATGCACAGGTTTCTAAGGAAAATGCACTCAAATATTTTCTCAATACACAAAAGTGGTCACAGGAAGAAGACATAGACATATTTTACTTCACTTCTTTTGACGAATCATGGAAAGTACACGACGAAGGTGATGTCGGTGCTTATTGGGGGTTGTGGGACAAAGATGGACAAATTAAATATTAATCCAATCAAAAATACCATATAGTTAAAAAAAGCCTTGTAGTCCTCTGATTGCAAGGCTTTTTTTACTCAGGCTACTTATCTTGAAGCCAAATTTTAAAAACAAGCCCTCAATTTTGAACGTTGTATTTTTGCAATAAGCAATTGTAAACCTACAAACCATTTTAAGCGATGCCAAAGCATTATAACCTACTATTTTTCCTCATCACTTTCTTATTCTGCAATATGCACCAAACAACCCACGCACAAACTCCCGATTGGGAAAACCCCGAAGTTGTCGAAATCAACAAAGAAGCACCGCATGCTACTTTGTTTCCTTACGAAAGCCGTAGCAAGGCTTTGACCTTCAATAAAAACGAATCCGAATATTATCAGCTCCTGAATGGCGATTGGACGTTCAATGGGGTCGAAAAACCTGCTGATATAGTGGAGGATTTTTATAGAGAAGATTTTGATGACAGCACTTGGGGTAAAATGCCTGTACCTGCCAATTGGGAATTGAATGGTTTTGGTGTGCCGATATACGTGAATGTTCCCTATGAGTTCACCAAAAATCCCGAACCTCCCAAAGTGCCACATGACCACAATCCCGTAGGTTCTTACCGCAAAAC
>JBGCDY010000490.1:0-4444 GCA_045105835.1 Chitinophagales bacterium | reverse complement strand
CCAATAACCAGTCACCAATAACCAGTCACCAATAACCAATAACCAGTCACCAATAACCAGTCACCAATAACCAGTCACCAATAACCAGTCACCAATAACCAGTCACCAATCACCAATCACCAATCCACCAATCACCAATCCACCAGTCACCAGTCCACCAGTCACCAGTCACCAATAACCAGTCACCAATCACCAATCACCACAAAACCTTTTACTTCAAAACGAGTCTAATCAATACATTCAAATTAATGTAATCAAAACAGCATACACATGAAAATTATATTGTCTGCAATATTTTCTTTAGCATTGATTTCCTTCAATTTTTCAGCACCCGATGCAGTAGAAATTCTCAAAAAAGTGGATGCCAATATGGTTTCTAAAACGAGAATCGTAGAATCGGAAATGGTGATATATGGTCGCCGAAAAAGTCGAACAGTGGTATCAAAAAGTTATGCGGAAGGCAACGAAAAATCCTATACCGAATACCTTGCACCTGACAGAGAGAAAGGCACTAAAATGCTAAAATTGGAGGACAGACTTTGGATTTACTCTCCTTCTACGGACAGAACGATTCAATTGTCGGGTCACATGCTTCGTCAGTCGGTGATGGGTTCTGATTTGTCCTATGAAGATGCGATGGAAGACCGCAAATTGACGGATATGTACAAGGTGGAAGTGATTGGCGAAGAAGTGGTGGATGGTCGAAAAACTTGGATTTTGGACTTGAATGCCAAAGTCAAGGATGTGAACTACCAAAGGGTCAAAATGTGGGTCGACCAAGAGCGTTTTGTTCCTTTGAAGGAAGAAATGTTTGCCAAAAGTGGTCAATTGTTGAAGAAAACAACCATGAGTGATATCACCAAAGTTGGTGGCAGATGGTTTCCCAAAAAGACGAATTACAAGGATGTTTTGAAGTCGGGAAAAGGAACCGATTTTATCGTTCGGTCTGTAGAGTTTGATGTGGAGATTCCTCCTTACTTGTTTAGCAAGGCGGCTTTGAAGAAGTAGATTGTTTGGAATATTGAGTAATTCTTGAGAATAGCCTATTTTTACAGCATCATTCAACAACAAACCGACAGCAAATATGACCTACAAATGCGTAATTGTAGACGACGAGCCTTTGGCACAAGAATTATTAGAAGGCTATGTCGAGAAGATTCCATATTTGGATTTGGTTCAGAAATGTTCTTCCGCCATTGAAGCCCAAATGTATCTATCCAAGCATTCGGTGGACATATTGTTTTTGGATATTTCGATGCCCAATTTGACGGGATTGGATTTGTTGCGAATGCTCGATACCAAAAAGATAGCAAGTATTTTCACCACTGCCTATTCTCAACATGCCATTGAAGCTTTTGATTTGGATGCAACGGATTATTTATTGAAACCCATTGAGTTTGACCGTTTTTTCAAAGCCGTGACCAAAGCCATTCAGCGATTGGACAAACCAAAATCAACTACGACCATTGAAGCGACTTCAAGCCCTTCAAAAACAGAGTCCAATACTGCTTCAACTGATTACTTTTTCGTCAAATCTGATTACCGCATATTGAAGGTCTCTTACGAAGATGTTCTATTTATCGAAAGTGCACAAAAATACATTTGCATCCACACAAATACCCAAAAAATCATCACTTTACTTTCCTTGAGTGGTGTGATGAAACAATTACCTGCCAATCAGTTTTTTAGAATCCACCGTTCTTATGTCGTCAATATTGACAAAATTGAAAGCATTGAAGGAAATATGGTTTGTATTGGCAAACACGAATTGCCGATTAGTAAAGGGCAAAGAGAAGGGTTCTTCAAAGTAATAGAGAATTTGATTATCAAAGATTAGCAAATTAAAAAATGAGCCTTCCGAAGCATTGTAAACTTCTGAAGGCTCATATATTTATTTTGAAAATTAAAATCTTACAATCAGCTGTTTATCAATTGCGTTTTCAATTTTAATTCACCACTTACTTCATCATTTCTTTCTCCAATTCCTCCAATGAAACGCCTTTTGTTTCGGGCATCATAAACAAGACAAACAACAACTGAAGTCCCATCATCGCAGCGAAAAAGACATAAATCATCCAGTTAGAATCTCCCAACCAAGTCAAAACAGGCAGGGTAATCATGGTAATCAAAGCTGCAAATACCCAATGCGTCCCCGAACCCAATGACATTCCATAGTCTCGAACCTTATTGGGGAAGATTTCAGAAATAAACACCCAAATGACAGCACCTTGACCGATGGCATGAGAACCCACAAAAGCGCAAATCAAAGCAACTACAGGCACTCCTTGTACCCCAGAATAAAAGGCATAAGCAACTCCCAACAAAGTAGCAATGTAGCCTATCGAACCCCAAAGCATCAATGTTTTGCGTCCTACTCTATCTATCAAATACATGCCCAAAATGGTAAACAATAAATTCACTACTCCAATAGGAACCGATGCCCCCAATACATTTTCGATACCTGCTTCACTGAAAATTCGAGGTGCATAGTACAGCACAAAATTGATTCCCGATGCTTGATTGAAAAACGCCAATAAGAAAGCCAACAGAATGGGCGTATTGTATTTACCCGAAAAGAAACCAACAGATTTTGCAGTACTTGCTTCCACTGATTTTTTAATATCATTAATAAGTTGTTGGACATTCTCTCCAGGATTCAACTGCTCCAATAAACCTCTTGCAGTTGCTTCATCATTTTTCTGCAAAATCAACCAACGAGGACTATTCGGCACTCCAAATACCATAAGCGTATAAATCAAGGCAGGGATTGCTTCGACTCCCAACATATACCTCCAAGCAGTCGCTCCATCAAAAGATTGACCAATGAAATAGTTGGAGAAAAAGGCTACTAAAATTCCAAATACAATATTGAACTGATACAGAGCCACCATTCGTCCCCTATTTTTGGCAGGCACGATTTCGGAAATGTAAATGGGTGCAGCAACAGAAGACGCTCCAACTCCCAAACCTCCAATGAATCTAAAGAAGGAAAAAATATACGGGTCAGTCGCCAAACCGCTTCCAAATGCAGAAACGGTGTACAATATTCCTATCCAAAGCAAGGTCTTTTTGCGTCCAAAATACTTGCAAGGTATGCCTCCAAATAAAGCCCCAATGACGGTTCCCCACAATGCCATAGACATGATGAAGGTAGAATGAAACCACGGACTTGTATTCCAAAGTTTCTGAATCGGCTGGTCGGCTCCAGAAATCACAATCGTGTCGAAGCCAAACAGGAAGCCTGCAAGCGCAACGGTGATGGACCAAAATAGTGTCTTGTTGTTATTGTTTTTGTTCATTTCAAATAAAGGTTTGTTTGTGGTAGAGTGATTGACTGCAATAGGTATACATAGCTCAATTCGGCTTCAAAATTCCCAAGCCCAAATACTGCATCCCTATTCCTTCGCTCTAAGATAGCTTTTTTTGCAGAAAAGAGATTCCAAATACCTTTACAAATACATCTAATTTCAGGTGACTTCCATTGAAGCTTCTAAATCACTCATTGTCAAAATCAAAGAACAAACAAACCTCTATTCAACTCCAACTTTATTGTTTCAAAACTTCAAAACCACATTGTCTTGAGAATTAAAATCATAGCCGTTAGATTAAGTAATGGTCAAAAATAACTCCACGATTTAGGCGTTACTAAGGAGAAATTTTGTTTATTAACCCTGAAAGGGTTTTAGCAATAGCACAGGGCAACGCCCTGTGGGTCAAGTATAAATATCACATTAGCCCTGAAAGGGCGGAAGCATTCAAAATCCTCTTTGCTTTCGCCCTTTCAGGGCTAGTATTACCTTTTTTCATTTCGTAGGGCGATGCCCCACGCTATTGCTTTTGCCCCTTTGGGGCGTTTTACAAATATATTACTCTTAGTTTGAAAGCTATAGAATGAAAATTATACGCTTATTTTCGAAGTTTTTCTTACAATATGCCTACTCCTCAAATCTTGAAACACTTCCACTACATTTTCACCACCTTCTCTTCAAACAGGCGAGTTCCAGCAGCATCCGAACCTACAACCAAATAAACGCCAGAAGGAAAATCCCCCAAATTCAAAGCAACTCTTTTATCCGAAAAATCCAAATTAAAAGATTGCAGCAAACGCCCATTCAGATTGTAAACTTCCAAGTTCATAACTCCTTCCAAATCATATTCGATTTGCAAGGCACAAGTAGTTGGATTAGGGAATATATTGAAGTCCGAAATGATGTTTGGATTACTCGTTTTGGTAAAATAAGTTTCTGCCATATTGAAGGCATCCACTCCAATTTCAATACCAATCAAACGCCCAGGAATGTCGTCGACAGGCGGATGAATCCCTCCCCAAATTCGGGAAAGGCTGCATTGGTCAGAAGCATCTCGATAGGTTGCCCACTGTAGGGTAAGACTCTCACTTGGACCATCTTCAAAAACCAAAAAATCATTTCGAGGGCAGAAAAAC
>JBGCDY010000489.1:0-2288 GCA_045105835.1 Chitinophagales bacterium | reverse complement strand
CCAACCCTTCCTTTGATGCTTATAGCCCAAATACACCGCTCTTCACAGGTAATTTGCCACCCAACACAACTTGTGATATTGCTACTTACTACTTGAAGGCAAGATTGGTAGACTTGGAAGCTTGCGAGGACGAAAGTCAAGCCTTTGCAGTGAACGTCTATCCAAGTATTGCGGCTACAACAGTGGTTTCGGTAAAAGAATGTTTCCTAAGTATCAATGTTTGTGATGGTTTTGAAGCGTCTTACAATGGTACTTCAATAGGAGGTTCAAATACTATCGAGCTATCTATAGAGGATGAAAGCCCTGCAATAATTAGTGTCTCAAATCCAGCAGCACCAAGTGATTGCCAAGCAATTGAAATAGAGCAAGTATTTGATTGTGACGCAGCAGGTTTAGGGAATTTTGTGTGGGAAGACAGCAATAAGGACGGTGTGCAAGATGCAGATGAAATGGGAATCAATGGAGTCACGGTGACTTTGTTGGATGCCGATGGAAATGTGCTGGCAACGACTGTTACTGCAAATCACCCCGATACAGGCGAAGCAGGTTACTATGCATTTACAGACTTACAACCAGGTACCTACATGGTTGAGTTTGCAAAACCTGAAGGTTCTTACAATTTCTCTCCTTCAAATGCAGGTACACAAGATTCAGATAGCAATGCAGACGAAACCTCAGGTAGAACAGAAATGATTGGTCTTTCTTCAGGAGAATTCAATTCGACAATTGATGCAGGTTTTGTAGGAAGTTGCTGTAGTTTTGTTCCTACTGCAAAAATGGATTTGACCGTATGTTCGGGGCAGCCATTTGAGCTTGCAGTAATGACCGAAGGAAATTGCCCGAAAGAAGTAACTTGGTCGGATGGCACAAGTGGAGATTTGCTTCAAATTGGAGCATTGGTAAACAATACTTGTGAACCGATGGAAGTAGCCTTTACTGCTACAATTGGCGAAGAGGTAAACTGTCCGAAACAAGAACAGACTTTCGTTGTCACTGTCTTGCCTATTCCTTCAATGAATAATGTGACTGTTAATAAAACGGATTGCAGTATTGTAGTGAACACTTGCGAAGGATTTGACATTGAAATGATTGTCAATAATGGTGAGCCTCAAATGGCAAATAGTTACACTACTATATCAGGAGAAATAACTACAGTGTCTTTCCAAATTACTTCGGGAAGCTGCGGTAGTTTTGAATTGGTCGAAATGCTTGATTGCAGTGATTATTGTCCAAGTATTGAAGCTGTAGCGACTGAGTTAAGTATTTGTTCAGGTGAGGAAGCAATTCTATCAGTCAATACTTTCAATACGAACCCTACAGATGTGCTATGGTCGAATGGAGATGTTGGAGCCGTGATTACCCTCGAAAACCTAATCAATAATACTTGTCACCCAATCCTTCAAACATTTACCGCAACTACTACAAGTATTGGGACATGTGAGACAGAAGAAGTGAATTTTGAAGTCACGGTTTATCCCAAACCTGACGCATTGGCAACTGTTGAAGTAGATGAAGACAATTGCAGTATAGTAGCGAGTGCCTGTCCTGATGTGAATATTCTCTACCAAATGGCGGATGGTACTTTGGTAAGTAGTTCGACTTTTAGTGCCGATCAAGGCAGTGGTTTACACGAACTCAATTTCATCTTCACAAGTACCTTTGGCTGTGGTCAAATAAATATTCCTGCTTCAATAGAATGCGAAGCTTTGGTGAATATTGACAGTTTTGTGTGGACAGACTTGAATGGCAATGGATTGCAAGACGAAGGTGAGCCAGGTATCGCTGGAGTCGTCATCAATTTGTTGGACGAAAATGGAAACATAGTGGCAACGGTGACAACGGATGAGAATGGAGGTTATACTTTCAATGATGTACCTGATGGAGTGTACGTTATTGAAGCAGAATTGCCAAATGGTTATACCTTCACCTTACCAAATCAAGGAAATGAGAATTCAGATAGTGATGTGAATTTGGATGGAGTATCCGATGAAATACAACTCAATGAAGGAGACAACGTATCGAATATAGACATTGGTTTTGTGCCTATTTGCATCAATTTATCAGAAGTTTTTGCAACAGACCAAAACAACTGTTTGGGTGTGGGAGAAGTCGTGAGTGTTGAGGTCAATGAAGTGACCTTGGGAGCAGGTGAAATCATCCTATACATTCTCTACACGAATCCAGAGGATATTTTGGGAAGCATAGTTGGTCAGAACCTTAGCCCCATGTTTATGATTCAGCAAGATGGCAGCACTAACTATTATGTGGGAGCAGTTATTGGTCCCGAT
>JBGCDY010000488.1:0-4757 GCA_045105835.1 Chitinophagales bacterium | reverse complement strand
AGTCCCCCTTCAAAGGGGGAATCCCCTGACTATGAGAAAATTCCCCCTTTGAAGGGGGCAAGGGGGATGTTGCGTTGGTTGTGAGACAGTATTAAATTACTTATGTTCCATGGTAATAAGGAACAAGGAAAAAATAAATTTACAACCTTGATTCCCCTTTTAGAAGGGGTTGGGGTAGGTTTAAGCCTATAAAATGTAAATTTATTTTTGAACTTTTCCTAAGCTGAGGGGGATAGTACAACAAAAATTAGATATACTACAGTGCTTTTGTATTGCCCAAATTCATTCGGCAGTACATACTGTTTAGCCATTGAGTGAATTCAACGATACAGAAAAACACTCATTACTTTTCTCTTTTTTAGTACAAACTGTACTATGAAGCTTACCGCCCTGAAAGAAAGCCATTTATTTCATTCCCTTCATTTTTTTCTTTTATACACAATCTCAAAAGTCGACAGCTCCTACTCGTCATATTTACAATTAATTACAAATAATTAAAAATCTCCTGCTTGCCTACCTGCATCTTCTACCTCCAATAAAATCATCTATCTCCAAAAGTTTTTTTCAAAAAAACTTCATTTCAGATTCAATTCTCCGTCCATTAGAATATAGCTGCTTTTAAGACAGCAATGTGATAACTAAAAACACTTGAAAGGACATTAACACCCATTCCAAAGCATAAGACCTATAAAATTTTATGCTGTAACAATAAAATTAATCAACAGATGTCAATTCTTTTTATTCCGATGAAAAAAATAGAATTTAACACTCCCGATGGTTTTTATTCAATAAACCCAGATGATATTTTGTACATAGAAGCATCCAATAGGTATGCAAAACTCATTTTGGTGGATGGCTCAGAAATAGACTTAGCACTGAACCTACAGGAGTGCATAGGGCTCTTGCCCAAAATGAATTTTTATTCCATCAATCGTTCGGTGATTATTAACATAAATAGGATTTTTAAATTCATCCATACCGAAGATCGTAGAGGCAAGGTAACTATGAGAAATGGGGAAATATTTGAAGTGAGCAGGAGGCGTAAAAGCAGCTTGGTGTTTTTGATTAAAAAAATGACAAATAAATATTGAATGTAAAAATGTACCATTCATGTTTTTCCTTTTATTATAGCCATTTTATCTTTGGAAAAAATTAAACTTATATTTAATTTATAAAATATTATTTAAAATGATTTATATTTCTAAGTCCAAATCCCTAGTTAAGGAGCGTTCATTTGTATTTTCCTTGCTTGTATATTTTCTATTGGTAGGCAATACTTCTTATGTATTGGCGCAACCTGCCAATAGTGCTTTTGCAGATGCCATAGATATTCTAAGCAGTTCTTTCAATCATACAGTAACTATTGTTGAATCAGATGCTTCTGTTACAAATGAGACCAATGAAAATCTTTGTGGGGGTGGTTTTTACAGTGGGAATTGGTGGTATAAAATTAGCACTGCTTCTGCAGGAACGCTTACAGCCTCGGCAATTATGACAGGTGCAACAGGATCACCTGCAAATACTAATGCTGTCAGTGTATGTATCTATTCAGGAAGTGGCTTCCCTCTCAATGAAGAAGACGGTCAAAGTGCTTTCAGCAATAGTACTGTTAACCCTATGGCATCTATAACCACAACACCAGGTACAACTTACTACATTTCTGTGGGAAATAATCACGTTCATACTTCAATTGGTGATATTGTTACTACTATTACTTTTCCTGGTACTATTGGTATTGTTGCCAACACAAATAGTGTTCCCACGCTCTCTCAATGGGGCTTAATCATCTTGGCTTTGTTGTTTATGACATCAGGTACTTTGTATTTGCTACAATCCCATTTTGAAGAACAGAAAGGATAAATAAATCCTACACTCACTCTCTTTAGAGGCAAATTACCCTCCAATGGTTTCGACTGTTGGAGGTATTTATGGTTTCGAGTCATAAAATCAAGAAAATAGGTAAGTCATCTTGACTTACCATTTATGAGTATTTTGGGGTCTGTTTACATGAAAAAATAATTGTTTAGTTCTATTATATATTTTTATTTGGCATTTAAAATATATTTTTTTTCAAAGGAAAATATTTGAAACATTGAACGATATAATATTTGAGGTGTTATATTCTTCTTTTGGTAATTAAAGAACCCATTTCTATGCCTGTATCTGGAAAAAAAATAGTTTCTACATCTTTGGAACTTGCTGAAAAATACCTCAATGAAGGGGCAAAACTGCACAAAGAGGAGAAATATGATGCTGGATTGGAGCTGTTGCAAAAAGCAGAAGATATTTACCGCCAATTGGGACAAAACAAAGCCCCCAAATTGGCAGAAGCGCTCGGTCACATGGGCTATGCTTACTACTTCAAAGGAGACTACCAATCAGCGATTCGTTACCAAGAAGAAGCATTTGCCATACAAACGGAAGTGCTTAGCGAACAAGATGAAGCTATACTCAAGTCAGCTATAGATTTGGCGAGTATGTACGCTACTATTGGACAACACAAAAAAGCATTCGACTATTTTGATAAAGCTACCGAACTCCAACCCACATTGGTAGATACAAACTCTTCTCTATCAAGTTATTTCCATATCAATTTAGGGGTTTCCTATGCCCGAATGGGAGACTATGGACGTGCGATTCCTTATTTTCAAAAAGCACTACACATCGCAGAACAATTAGAAACCTCTGAAGAAACTATCAATATGGCTTACAATTGGTTGGGAGTCTGTTATGCCCGAACTACCGAAGGAAAAAAGGCCATTGATGCCTATCAAAAAGCCATTGATTACAACATCGCTCATGGGAAAGAGTACAGTGAACGCACAGCAGGTCCTTACTTTCATTTGGGAGACATCTACAATTCAATGGGGCAATATGAAGAGGCAATCAATCACTTCAAAAAAGCACTTCACATCCAAACAACATTGTATGGAGAAAAATCTGATGGTGCAGCCTTTAGCTATAAGGGTTTGGGAAGAGCCTATCTGTCCCTAATGGATTTTGAAGAAGCGAATAAATACCTACAAAAAGCCTTGTCAATTCGATTAGAAGGCATCGGTGCTCAAGGCTTTTTTCTTGCGGATACCTATAGCCCCTTGGTCTATCTCAATATTCAAAAAAAAGAATACATACAAGCACTCCAATATTGTCAGAAAGCTTTGTATGCGTTCACTGCTGCTTGCAGTCAGGACGATATTTATGACAATCCTCCTTTAAAAAAAATGCAAAATCATTTTGGTATTGGTTTATTACACTACAAAGCCAAAGCTTTTCACGCACTTTTTTTAGCAGAGAAGCAACCCCGATACTTGGAGGCAGCCTTAGCAAATGCCCAATTGTCAATTGACCTATTGGAGCAACTGCGCAATAGCTACCGTTCGGATGAGAGTAAATTGGCCTTGCCCAAAGAACACCACGACAGCTATATCACAGGTATAAACGTCTCATATACAGCTTGGAAAGAAACAGGCGAAAAAGACCTATTGGAACAAGCCTTTGGTTTTGCAGAAAAAGCCAAAGCTGCTTTATTGTTTGGGGCTATGCAAGAGGGAATGGCAAAAGATGCATCTCTTATCCCTGCTGATATACTGCAAAAGGAGCAACAATTGAGAACCCAATTGAGCCAAATGGAACAAACTCTCCAACAGAAAGAAGCCGAGCAGGGTGAGACTGGAAAAGAAGCCGAAATACGCACATTGCAAGTGGAATACTTAGCGTATCAACAAACCTACCTCCAATTGATGGATCAACTGGAAGCAGACTACCCCAATTACCACCAACTCAAATACCAAAACCAAACGGCTTCCATTGCCCAAATTCAAGGGCTGCTCCAATTAGGCGAATTGCTGATAGAGTACAGTTTATACGAAGAAAGTTTGTTTGTTTTTGCGATTGACAAACACCATGTATTCTTCAAAAAAATGCCCTCTCCCGAAGGCTTAGAAAAAACAATTGATGCCTTTGGAAAAAGGATGTTTATGGGAGACATAGACGAATATGGTCGCTTGGCAGGTGTATTGTATCAAGGGCTATTGAAGCCCATCGAAGCAGCATTGGAGGGAAAAACCAAACTGCTGATTATTCCCGATGGTATTTTACAGCGTTTGTCCTTTGATGCACTGATTGCCCCATTAGCCACTTCAATAGAGGAATTTTCGGAGCTTCCCTACCTCATCAAAACCTTTGATATTCAATACCATTATTCTGCCACTTTACTTTGGTTTGCTCAGCAAAAAAAGGCGAGCAAAACCCATGCCTCAAAAGAAAACTTTTTGGGATTGGCTCCCATAAGATTTGGGGAAACCGAATCGGCAAACAATGGCTACATTCTCAAAAGTGGCGAAAATGGCAGAAAAGGTAGGAAATTGATTTTGAAGTCAGGGGGGAATGAACAGGAAGCTTTGGTTGATTTGGAAGAAACCGAAACGGAGGTCAAAACGGTCTATGAGCTTTTTGAGAGACAAGAGAAGGATGCCCTTGCTTTGTTTTACGATATGGCATCCAAAGAAAATCTTTTGGAACACATCGAAGACTACAAATATGTCTTGCTCTCTACACACGGTTTTTCAAATGCCCAATACTCAACTTTGTCGGGCTTGAATCTGTATGAGAACAAGGAAGTGGATAACAATGATTCGGAAGCCCATAAATTGTATATTTCCGACATCATGAACCTCCAACTTTCTGCCGATTTGGTGGTCTTGAGTAGTTGTGAAAGTGGCGTAGGCAAGCTACAGAAAGGAGAAGGAATGATGGGC
>JBGCDY010000487.1:0-4150 GCA_045105835.1 Chitinophagales bacterium | reverse complement strand
CATCCGAAACAATTCCAGCAAAGCCAATGCATCCAATGTCTTTTTCTCTCTCAAGTCACCTGCCAGTAGCATACAAGCAACTTTGGTATAAAACCTGACCGCAGGAACAGACTTGGTAGCAAACTCGGATTTCTTTGAAGTAGGCAGCATTCCTAAAGGTAGTTTTGTTGATTTGAAAGTACATTTCACCTACGACATTTGCTACTTAGTGGACTTCGATTTATATACAGGCTGGGGCTGTGATGGCTATCCTGCCAATATATTCACCAACAATTGTGGATTAACCGACATTCAATTGGGACTTGACCCAATCGAACCAGAACTTCAAACCCAAGTATTGAACAAAGCCTATATTTTCACTGATTTGTGTGAAGAATTGACCTTCAATGTAAAAGTATCGAACCGTGACCCAGGTGTGGTATTGAATCCAACTTTGGATGTAAAATTGCCAACGGGTGCAAACATGAGCATCGTCAGTGGTTTTTCTACTGTCACCTACAAAGGTCAAGTCTTCAACTCCGAACCTGTTTCTTTGGGCAACAATCTTTACCGTTGGGATATCAACGACATCGTACCACTTATTGAAGCGAATGGAGTACGCCCTTATGCAGAGAAGCCTGACAACGACTTTTTTGCAAGCGTAAAAATCGCATCGGGTTGTGCATACATTTCAGGTAGTACCATTCAGTTTATTGCAAATGGCGAAAAATCTTGTGGCGACCCTTTGCTCGCTTCAACGGATGCTACCCTACCCATCAAACTGAACAGCGCAGCAGATTACGCACAAATTTATACGCCTCAAATCATACAAGACATTGAAGACCGTGAACACTTCACCATCAATGTCATCAACCAAACAGGTCCTGACGGAGATGCGACTTCAAGTGACGACCACGTATATTTGGTTCTTCCAGCAGGTTACTCGTACACTTCGGGCAATATTGAATTCCTCAAAAATGCGCCAACAACAATAGAGCCTACCGTCAATACAGTAGATGGTGCAACTCGTTTGGAGTGGGACTTTCCTGCAAATCTTGGCATGAACGATACCATGATTTGGGAAATTGACCTGAATGTGGACGATTTGATTGTTACCTGTGAAGATGTCAATCTTTTCCAAGCACAAACGCTGACTGATTTGACAGACACTTGTGTGGCAACAGGTCAAGAGTGTGGCGTATTGGTGGCTTCAAAAGACGAAAGTTTCTACTTCTCCAAATGTTCGGGTACAGGTACAGGCTTGAAATCTGGTTTGGAAAGTAATGGTGACTTGGCGTATAAAATTGCGCTTAGAAACTGGAACAACAGAGAGCAAAACGTTAAAACCATTGAAGAACGCTCAAGAGTAGAATTTCTACCAAGATTCAACAAGGCTGCAATCAGAAACAGCCACAGCATGAAAAAGAGCGCAGCTTCAAAACTCATCAACTTCATCCCTGAAAAAGGATTGTACCGCACACAAGCCTACATTTCTACTCCAGGCGACTTGGCAAGCATCACCAATGCAGAAGATATTTTTGCAGTGGACTATATGAGAGACGACAACCGATTTGGAGCTATGTTGGCAATCAAAACCAGCGAAGCAGTCTACGAACACAGCAAAGTGATTTGTGATAGATTCAGTGGCGCAACTTTGTTGGGTATGGAATACTTGACGACTCGCAACCATTCTTTCATACGCTACTTATTGGAGCAAGAGGATGGCAGCCGAGAATACGGTATCAGTTTTGTGGCAAACACAGACGACGACGTGAATTACACGATTGACAATCAATGGGTATTGGAACAATACAAGGGAACTGGCACCAACTACAATTTCCAAGTATGGAGTAAAACGCCTGATTTGACGACCAACTTGGTCGAAAAAATCTTGAAGCTTTTGGCTGCAGAAGGTGACATTTACTTCAAAAATACTGCAAACCCACCTCTTCCAGATGTATATGTCCGCAATGCTCGCTACGAAAATGGTCGCTTGTACATGGACATCCAAAACGACAATGGCGCAACTGAAATCACCTTAAACGGAAACTTCAAACGCACCGAAACAAGCGAGAGAGAAAGTCTTGAATTGGTATTGCCAATAACGACAGAGGGCATTCAAACCATCGAAACAGATATTGGAAGTGTGTACGACATTGGTTTCTCAATGGGCAACAATTTGACCCCACAGATTGACCAATTGTATATGGCAGATGGTATTTGGTTCTTGGATTACGAACGAGGTTTAGAAACCATCAATCACTATGAAGTATTGCCTTTTGATGCCAACTTAGAAGTTTTGGAAAATGCAACTTCAGTTTATGAGGTAGAGCGTGACATTCAATTGGATGCAAGCGTAAAATCTTACATCTCGATTATCCGCAACCTTCGCTCAAGAGATAGAAGCATGGATTTGACTCCTTACGATGTCTTGCGCTTCAAAGTGAAAGGACAGGGTACTTTGGCGGTCAATTTGGTAAAAGCTGACCTACGCATGGCTGACCAACAGTTCAAACGCAAGGTATTGTTGAGTGGGGAAGAACAATTGGTGGAAATTCCATTGGCAGACTTTTTGAATGATTACGGTGCTGTGTTTACGAATGACAATGTGTTGTCGCTTGTGTTCACCGTGATTGGCGATGGTCAAACATTCCAAGAAGTATCTTTGGACATCACCGATGTATTGTTTGCGAAAACTGCCCAAAGCGAACAGGCTGTTTTTGCTCCCAACAGTGTAGGAAACTACCCAAATCCTTTCAGCGAACAAACGACAGTGTTCTTCTCTTTGGCAGAAAATGCGCCTGTGGTATTCAGCGTTTATGATGCAGCAGGTAGATTGGTACACCAACAAAGTGCCGATTTATTGCAGGGCAAAAACCGCATTCCTTTCTCTGGAAACAGCTTGCAAACAGGTATTTATTTCTACACCATTGAGAGTGTGGAGGCTGGTTTATTGTTGAGCAATAAAATGGTGGTTGTAGGGAATTAGGATTTAATAATGGACAAGTATAGAAAATGTTGGGAAAGCATGACGAAAGTTGTGCTTTCCCTTTTTTTGTTTGGTTGGAAGTGGAAAAGGCTCATTTTCAAAAATTTCGACCCTGCTACGCAGGGTGTAAAAAGGGTAAAAGAATAAAAGCGCAAAGGGTAAGGAGTCACTGGGCGAGCCGCATACCGTTGCCGCCGTAACGATAAGTAGGAGTAACGTAGTCGCGAAAAGTAGAACGACAGTAGCTATTGAAGTCGTACCAAGAGCCGCCACGCAACACACGAGAGGCGGTTCTAGGGCTATCTATCCACGCCTTTCCATTTGTAGGTGCTCCATTGTAATTATCATGCCCATCGTCTTCACACCATTCCCATACATTTCCACTCATGTCATACAAGCCCAATTCATTCGCTTTTTTGCCGGCAACGAGGTGTGTTTTCTTTCCTGAATTTCCACCATACCAAGCCACCTCATCAATCGAATTGCTACCTGCATATTTGTAGTTTCCGCTTTTTGTTCCTCCTCTTGCAGCGAACTCCCATTCCGCTTCTGTCGGCAATCGAAAGGTTTTTCCTATTTGTTGATTTAATTTTCGGATAAAATCTTGTGCATCATGCCAACTCACTTCTTCAACAGGACAGTTACTGCAATTTTTGAAATAGCTTGGATTTTCACCCATAATGGCTTCCCATTGTCCCTGTGTCACTTCAAATTTTCCAATTTTGAAGTCGCTTAGAGTTACTTCATGGGCAGGAGTTTCATCCTCATTACAATCTCCATCTCGTTCAGGAATACAGCCCATTCTGAACGTTCCTCCTTTGACGGAAACCATATCGTCTATTAGTTTTTGGATGTGGGTAGCTTTTTCTTCTTCGGACATTCCAGTGAAATATGGGAAGATGAAAAATAAAGAAGTCAAAAACACTATCAATAGTAAAAAAACACTATAATATTTGAATTCTCGATCACTATTTGCAGTAACTCTACTTTCTCTTGTCTTGAGCAGGTTGCCTTTCCTTACAATTTCGGATATTGTTTCTTTTTTAAAGGTTTCAAATTTTTCGGCAACTATTTTCTCCTGACTTTCTACTTCAGCCTTTCTTTGTTTTTCTACTTCTTTTTCTTTTTGAAGTTTTCCTAAACGGGCTTTTTCTTTTAGAGCAGCTACTCTTCTTTTTTTTT
>JBGCDY010000486.1:0-2095 GCA_045105835.1 Chitinophagales bacterium | reverse complement strand
CGATGTTTTGACCATCAGCGCAGACGGAACGAACGACACTTATGTTGTTACAAGTACTTCGGGAAGTGCTTCCATGATTTTGAGTGTCCCAACAGGAAGCGGCAGCAATGTTGCAGCCAACATCAGCGTCAATGGAAAACCTGCTTGTAATGCGACCAATACAACTTATGATTCTCCAAGCAACTGCAATTGCAGTCTGACCATCAACGGAATCAGCACAGGAGCTTGTAGCTACAATGCGATTACAGAAGCCAGCGAATTTTTATTGACTTATACTGTTAGTTGGACAGATGGAATCGTGGGCGAAAGCATTGAAGTAATCGCAGGAGGTACAATTCAAAGCATTTACATTGCAGAAGTCAATGGAAGTGCAACAAGAGAAGTTACTGCAAGGGCAGATGGCGCATCGAATACCGTCACTGCAAATCTTTCGGGAGGAAGTGGCTGCTCCCAAACTGCAAATTATACAGCCGTCAATCCTTGTCCTCCTTGCGAATTGGAGATTGCTTATGTGAATGTATTACCTTGTGAAAACGATGGCGCAAACAGCACACAAGATATTGAAGTGGGCTTGGAATGGCTCTATGCAGGAACTCCCGATGTCATCACAGTCACAATTGATGGTCAAACCGAAACTTTGGCGGTAAGTGCCGCAAGCGGAACAGGATTTGTCACCTTAACAGGTTTGCCCGCAGATGGCTTATTGGAAAATGTCAGCGCAGCCTTCAATGCAGACGGTGGGTGTTCGGCAAACGATACCTATACAGCCAATGCAGATTGCCCCAACTGTACACTTACTGTAAGCAGTTCTTCGGTTGGAGATTGCAGTTATGACCCTACGGAACAAGACAATTCAGCCGTTTTGACGGTCAATCTTTCGTGGACAAATGCCTTCAATGGAGAATTTATCAACATTGTGACCCAAGACACGATTTCCACCGTTGTTTCGACAGGAGCAGATTATGCAAGTGGTTCTGCCACTGCAAACCTAACCGTTCCCAGCACAGGATTGGCGCACGACTTCACGGCTTATTTGGGCGCAAACTACGACCAATGTGTAGTGGAAGACGAGGCTTATACCGCTCCCGATGACTGTATAGAATACGATTGGGGCGATGCTCCTGACTCTTATTTGACCGACAATGTAGGAGCTACAGAAGGCCCAAGTCATGCCCTTAGAACGGGCTTGTTTATTGGAGATTTGGTGGACAGCGAAAGCAATGGCGCTCCTGCCACTACTGGAAATGTCGCAACAGGAGACGACAGTGCAGCAGGCAATATGACTGTTGGAACGGCTGCTGTGGACGACGAAGAAGGCATTAGCAGTTTTCCCGCTTTGACGACCTCCTTGATTGGCAGTGCTTATACAGTCAATGTGAGTGTGACCAATACAACAAGTAGCAATGCGAATTTGATTGGCTGGGTGGACTTTGACAATGATGGCATATTCTCCTCCAATGAAGCCGTTAGTGCAAGCGTTCCTGGGAACTCCAATGACATCACAGTTGCATTGGCATTTACAGTGCCGACTGATTTGGAAGCCAGTTTTACCTATGCCCGTTTTCGTTTGACTACGGATAGCAGCATCACAACGAGTACACCTGGCGGTGTGGCAAGTGATGGAGAGGTCGAAGATTATGAGATTACGGTTAGCTGCCCTTCTGGTAAATGTGGAAGGGTGACTGTGGTGAGGCATTGATGCAATTTTAAGAAAAAAACAAAAGGCATGATTGAGGGAATTTCCTTCAATCATGCCTTTTGTTTTTTAGTCAAGTCTAATATTTTAAATCAATTCAAAGCCTTAAATTACAAGTATTATTGGCGTTAGGAATCAAACGATTACGACCACAGATGGCAACACTGGTACAGAAACATTGAGTTTTACGATTTCTGCGGATGGTTCGACTGATAATTTGATTGCGGTTGAGTTTGAGGATAGTGTTTGTAGGGTGACTCTTTCCATCAGGTTTTTATGGAAATCAAATTCTTCTTGAATTGGTAAAAACTCTGGGTCAGGATTTTTAAGAATCAATTTCAAATGTTTTTGTTCCAAAATAGCTAGCTCCTGAATAGCAGGGATTAAATGCTTCTTGTA
>JBGCDY010000485.1:0-3659 GCA_045105835.1 Chitinophagales bacterium | reverse complement strand
GAAAGGCATCCTCATTTACGCATTTACACCCAAATACTATATAGCCCTCGATTCAAATGTAAACTTCGAGTGGTCTTTTTGTGGAATGCAAGAACAAATAAATATGCCTTGCTTTTCTCAACAGATATTTCACAGGATGCGCGAAAAATTGTATCCTATTATCAATTGAGGTTTCAAATTGAATTCATTTTTAGGGATGCAAAACAATTCACAGGACTCACTCACTGTCAAGCTCGGGGAGAAGATGCCTTGGATTTTCATTTTAATATGAGTTTTGCTGCTCTAAACCTTTATCAATATCAGCGTCTAAAACTCAATTCAAGTAAATCTCTAAACTCTTTTGTGAGAAGGGCTTACAATACTAAACTCATTAAAACTCTTTTCCAGCAACTTAGCACAGAACATGAGTTGAAGGGAATTTTTGACCAAAATCCATGTTTGTTTAATTTAAGCCATCATACTGTCCAAAAAATCATCAATATTGGGCAAATGAGCACATAAAAATTACACGATAATAACGGGTTTTGCACGGACTGTTGCTTTTGTAAAATCAGACTACCGTAGTCTTTGATTATCTATGCTTGTTTTTTATTTTGAAAATTTGATGAAGGAGACTACGGAAGTTTTAAAAACTTCCGTAGTCTTTTTACCTCCTCAAGAATGGTCAAAGACCTATTTTTTATTCTAAAACGATTCGTTTTTTCGCCAATGTACCCGTCAATCGCCCAATCAAAACGCCCAACAATGCACCTGCCACAATGTCCAAGGGAAAGTGAACACCTACATAGACTTGCCCATAAGCAATACTTGCAGCCCACAACAAGGCGACAGGCATCAACCATTTGTATTTTTTGCCAAAAAGCATGATAAAGTAAATGGCTATTGCAAAATGATTGGTCGCATGGGAAGAGACAAAACTTTTGCCGCCTCCACAAGGCACTAAGTTTCGGATGGTTTCTAATAGGCTGACATCATTACAAGGGCGTAGCCGATTGACCAAGGGTTTTATCAGACCACTGCTTAACTGGTCGCTCAACACCACTGTCAATACTGCAAACAATACTATCACCCAAAAGTTTGAACGGTAATTGTAGGCTAAGAAAGTGAGTAGAAACAGGTAGAGTGGTGCCCAAAAATATTTTTCTCGCCAAAAGGGAATGATGGCATCAAAAATGGCATTGTGCAAGATGCCATTGAAGAAATAAAATAGTTGGTGGTCCAATTGGAGTAAGAAATCAATCATACACAAAAATAGGCACTAAAAAGGTAGTGCCTATTTTTTTTGAAAAAAATTTATGGATTTGTTTACAAAAGTAAGGTGAGTGCTATTAATTGAATAGTGACAATTTTCAGTAAAAGCAAATACTATCTATACCCTTAGATATCAGCAAATCATGCCTCAACAACTCAAATTAGGTAAGCAATAATTACCTACAGTCAGGTCTTATTTATAGTGCTCTCTTTTCAATTTAGTTTCCCTTTCAATTCATTGATTGGGAAACTTTTTTTTATCCCAACAACTCCAAATCCACAAAAGGTTGTTTTCGCATTCTTTTCCCTGTTGCTTTGAAAACTGCATTCGCCAAAGCTCCCGCAGCAGGTGGCAAAGTCGGTTCACCCAAACCTGTTGGGTTTTCGCCATTGTCCACAAAAAACATTTCAACTTTTGGTGCTTCTCCCATACGCATCAAACGGTAATCATTGAAGTTCGTTTGTTGGGCTTCACCATCTTTGATAGTCAGTTTGCCGTACATCGCATGACCAATTCCATCCAAAATTCCTCCTTCAACCTGATTTTTAGCACCTGATGGATTCACCACGATTCCACAATCCACCGCACAATACACTTTCTGCAATTTGGGGTTGCCGTCTTTCATCACCACCTCTGCGACTTCTGCCACATACGAATCGTGTGAATAGTAGGCACTCATGCCCAAATGAACATCCGTAGAGTTTTTACTCCAATTTGATTTTTCGGCAGCCAATTCCACTGTTTTTTTGAAGCGTTTGGCATCATAACCCACTTCTCCAGTAGGGGTGTTGATGGCTTTGTCAAACAATTCCAAACGGAAAGCGACAGGGTCTTTTTCGGCAGCCAATGCCACTTCATCAATAAAACTTTGTTCTGCGGCTGCAAGGAAATTGGCAACAGGCGCACGCCAAGCCGCAGTCGTTACATTGGATTCCAGTTTGTGGGTTTCTGCCAAATAATGGGGTACAGAAGCCGCGGGAAAATTGTTTTCACGAACGGTATTGTCCATGTTGATACCTGCTCCTCGGACATGGTAGCCAATCATGTTTCCTTTTTCGTCCAAAGCTGCACGGAACAAGTACTTGCAGGCGGGACGGTACATTCCTCCTCCCATATCATCTTCTCTCGTCCACTGCAATTTGATGGGTGATTTTGTCAGTTTTGAAATCATGGCTGCTTCTTTGACAAAATCGGGATACAATCGACGACCAAAACCACCTCCCATTCGGGTCATTTGGACGGTGATGGTACTTTTGTCTATCTCCAACATTTTTGCTACATCTCCTTGCGCCCAAGAAGGAACTTGATTAGGGCCCAACAATTCGACTCCATCTTCTCGAACATGGGCAAAATAGTTCATGGGTTCGAGGGTGTTGTGCGGCAAGAATGGGCATTCATAAATGGCTTCCACGACTTGTGCCGCCTCTTTGAAGGCTTTTTCGGGATTGCCATCTTTTCGTTTGGGTTCTTTGCTGGATTTTTTCAGGAGTGCCAACATTGCAGCATCTTGGTCTTCGCTGTTCTCCAATTTTGTATCTATTTCCCACTCAACCACCAAGGCATCTCTCCCTTTTTTGACATTCCAAGTAGAATTCCCTACCACGCCTACTTTGTTGTCAAAAGTCACTACGTCTTTCACTCCTGCGATTGCTTTTGCAGCCGTATCATCTACTGATTTGAGCTTTTTGCCGAAAGGTGGACGTACAACCATTGCGTACAACATTCCCTCTCGCTGAACGTCAATGCCAAATAGAGGTTTGCCTGTTACGATTCCAGCATTGTCCACATTTTGTTTGGATTGACCAATGATTTTGAAGTCTTTGGGGTCTTTTAGCTTTACCTCTGTTGGAGCTTCCATTGTAGAAGCATCGACAGCCAATTCACCATAGGTGATGGATTTGCCAGAAGTTTTGTGATGAACAGTGCCATTTTCGGTCGTGCATTCACTGGCGGTGGTTTCCCATTTTTTGGCAGCCGTTTCTACGAGCATTTGGCGAACAGTTGCCCCTGCTTTTCGGAGCGATTCCCAACCTTGACGGATGGACTGACTTCCTCCTGCTACTTGTCGGGTGAAGGCTTCTTCATTCAAAGGAGCTTGTTCGACAATGACTTTTGCCCAATCTACATCCAGTTCTTCTGCCACAATCATGGGCATGGAAGTTTTGATGCCTTGCCCAATTTCGGGATTGGGTGACATGATGGTAATCGAACCATCGGTCGCAATTTTGATGAAAGCATTGAGGTTTGACCAATCTTCTGGAGTCAATATTTTGGCAGGTGCTACGACTGCTGGATTGGTAGGAGAAGTACAGGCATTGAAGAGATTGAAGCCCAAGAGTAAGCCTCCTCCTGCAAGAGAAGAAGTTTTGAGAAATGAACGGCGGTTGTATGTTGATTGCATTTTTTT
>JBGCDY010000484.1:0-7989 GCA_045105835.1 Chitinophagales bacterium | reverse complement strand
GCCTGATGGAACTTACTTCTACATTCTCACAGGACAGGACGAGGAAGGAGCGCAAGTAGAACCTCGGTCTGGGTTTATTGAGATTTGCAGGTAAGGATTGCAGCCTCCATTCAAAATAATTTAGCTATTGCCCCATTCAAAACTAATCTACTGATAAGATAATTGAAGTTTACCATGAATAAGCAAAACTACCAGCTCTCTATATTTTTAGCCTTCTTTTTGTTCTTTGTTTTGGCAGAAGAAAAGGCTGTGGCACAACAAGATGCCCGTTACAGTCAATACATGTTCAACAGCCTATTGCTCAATCCTGCTTATGCAGGCAGTGGAGGCAATACCAATGTTTCGGCTTTCTATCGCACACAATGGGTGGGCTTAGACGGTGCGCCAACTTCTATCACTTTGAGCGGAAATGGAGCTTTGGGAGATGAAGACCAAATTGGTGTTGGAGGTTTTTTGGAGTACGACAAAATAGGATTACACAATACCTGGAGAGTGTTCGGAACGTATGCTTATCACCTTCAAATTGGGAATGGTAAACTGGGAATTGGGCTGCAAGCAGGTGGAACTTTGTTCAGCGCAGATTTGAGTCAAGCAGAAACAAGCTCTACTACTGGTGGAAACGACCCTGTTTTTGAGAATGATATGAGTCGGTTTTTACCCAATTTTGGATTGGGCTTGTACTACCATACTGACAAATTTTATGCAGGAATTTCAGCCCCTCAATTATTGACGAATCGCCTCAAAAGTGGAGAGTCGAGCATTAGTTTGGTGGGTGAACAATACAGACACTATTATTTCACGGCGGGAGTAGTGATTGAAGCAAGCGAAAGCTTCAAAATTATTCCTTCTACCTTAATCAAAGCAGTACCCATCAATGCACCGACACAGGTGGATTTCAATGTGAATTTGATGTTCAACGATACCTTTTGGGTAGGGAGTTCAGTTCGATTGAGTGAAGACTTTGACCCCGAATCACTGGATTTTCTTTTGGGAGTGCAGCTGAAAAATGGCTTACGAATTGGCTATGCTTACGATTTGACGCTCACAGATTTGTCAGACTTCAATAGCGGTTCGCATGAGATTGGAGTGGGGTTCACTTTCGGCTCGACTGATAGAAGGTACATCACACCAAGGTTCTTTTAAGCAAGGATTGAAGTACGATGAGTGAAAGGAAATGATTGAAAACCAATCGAATAATAAAAAGAGAATTTTTAAACCGAAAATATAAAACGGTTATTTAAAATAAGAAGGAGTCGTCGTTAGGAAAACAGTTGTACTAAAACCATAGAAAATAGAATTATATAAGAATTAGCATGGCTGTATAGTGCTTTGCAATGTCATGACGAGGAATGGGCTTGCTCTGGATTGATAGTAAGGCACTTGCACTGTGCGCTTAGTTGCATAAGCAGCTTTTTAGTTGTAATTGTTTTTCATAATAGTTCTTTTAGTAGAGAGCAGGCACAGGACGTTGTGCCTGATGTTGAGCGGCGCGACTGTAAGGGCTTGCAGTTACCGTTGTTCTTATCATTGGGTGTCCTGTGCTGTTCCTACTAAATTGTCATTTTAGTTCTTTAGTTTAGTGGAAAGAAAGCATAGAGTTGGGGGTTTTTTAGTCATCTATAGTAAGGGCTTGCTTTAGAGGACAGTTTTTAACCCTCACTCTATGTATTTCTTTACCCACCAGTGTTTTGTGAACAGTAATACTAAAAAGTGAAAATTGTGTTGATAGACAGTAATAAATAATTGTTATTTTTTTTTAATAAAAATGCAATGTAGAAAAGCATTTGACATACTTCTACTAAATTTATGACTGTTGGTTGGTGTATGGTACTTTAGGGAAAAATCGTGTAGTTTAGGGCTTCAACTTTTGAATAGTTGAAGAGGGGCTTTGTTGAATAGGTGTCACAAATGTAAGAGAAATCTGCAAAAAGAATATAAGTGGAAAAATATATTTTTTGTTGGTTTGGATAATTTGAACTGAATCAAAGGTTTTTAACAGGAATTTGATTTTCGTAAGAATAGCTGAAAAACCGACTTTTTAGTAAAAACAGAATTGACTTCAAAAAAATAGATACAAAAATACCCTGCTTGGATTTGATATCCGAGCAGGGTATTTTTTATTTCAGTAATTGTTTAAGAGGAATTTAACGGAATGTCTTGAGTTTATAGTTCTTTGGTAATCAATCACCAATCACAAGTCACCAATTAACGAATCACCACACTATTCATACAGTTTCTTATCTGCAATTTTTTTGTCCAAGAATTCAGCGCTACTTCCTTTAGCTTTGGCCTTCTCCCAATTGCTCACCGCTTCTTCGATATTGCCCAATTTGTAGTGAGTATCTCCCAAATGTTCCAAAGTCGTAGCACTCTTTCTATCGTCTGCATTCAGCGATTTTTCGAGCCATTTCTTAGCTTCCTCATAGTCCCCTTTCTGGTACATAATCCAGCCATAGGTATCCAAAAAAGAAGAATTGTTGGGTTCGAGGTCATTCGATTTTTTGGACATCACTTCCGCCTCATCCAATTTCTCATTTCTGACCGAAAGGAAGTAAGCGTAATTGTTGAGCAATGTTCCATTATTGGGAGTCATTTCCAGACCCTTTGTATAGTACTTATCAGAATTTTCGTAGTCCTTGAGTGTGTTGTAGTTCTCACCCAAAATCGAATACATCTGTGAGCGAAGTTGAGGATTGTTCACACTAATCATCGCCCCCTGTTTGAGTATTTTGATTGCTTTGTCGTATTCCTTCAATTCTGTGTGCGCCAAACCTCCAAAGTAGTAAGGCATAGGTTGATTCGGAAAAAGCTCCATCACCAACTTGCTGTCCTTGGTTAAATCTGCATATTTGTGCGTTTCAAATTGAAGCAACATCACCTGCTGCCAAACCTCCAAACGTTTTTTGTCCAATTCTGCCGATTGACGAAAAGCTTCCAAAGCTTTGCTGATTTGACTATCTGCATACAAAAGGTCGCCATACAAAGCATAGGTCATTGCATCCTTTTCATGTGTTTTTTTGATGACTTCCATCAACCTAAAAGTTTCCGCTTTGGCTTCATCTTTTGGATTTTTTTTGACATCTTCAATATAAGGATAGAAAATTTTGGCTTTCAACTCAATCGGTAATTCAGGATTTTGAAGTGCCAATTTCAAGGTTTCCATATAACGCTTTTCATCCCCTTCTTTTTTATAATAATCCGCCATTGCCAACTGTGACAAAGGATTGTCAGGTGAAATTTCTCCCAATTTTTTATAGACTTCAATCGCCTTATCACCTTTTCCACTTTGCTCATACATATCCGCAAGCAACTGATAATAACGGGTTTCTTTCGGAAATTCTGCAATCAATTTATTCACCTCTTCAACTGCTCCTTCCAGATTGCTCATCTGCATATACAGTCGTTGTTTCTGCAAACTCACATTTTCAGTCACCCCAATTTTTCCTTCAATAAGGTCATAGACCTTCACCGCCTCATCCATTTTGTTTGCCTTGATAAGCATATAGCCCCAATCGAAGTAATACTCATAATTCGTATTGTCCTTCTTCGTCAGTTCCTCATAAACCTTTGCAGACTCTTCAAACTGTCGGTTCAATGCCAAGACTTCTGCATGCAAAAACTGATACCATTTATTGTTGGTATCCAAAGCCACCGCTTGTTGGATAAAGCTCAAAGCCTGCGCTTTATTCTGTTCGTCAAAATGTATTTTGGCAAGTTCATAAAATGCTGCATCATTTTGAGGGTTTAGCTTCAAGACCTCCGCAAAAGCCGCTTTTGCAGCCTTCATATCATCCTTCAATTTGGCTGTCACCCCTTCAAAAAACAACTGCTGGACTTGCATAGCTTTTCCTTCACCGCCTCTTGAGGAAGTCTCCGTTTTGGCTTTTTTATCCTTCTTTTTCTTTTTTTGAGCAAAAGCGGAATCCGTAGTAGCACAAAAAGTAAAAATTACCAGTAAGCAGTAAAAAATGGGGTTTATTAACTTAATCTTCATTGCGATTGTGTTGAAAAGTCTCCTACATTGAGCACTTTAGGATTTCCGTCAAGTTGAACTGAATGACCAATCATGGATTCGGTCAATATTTGATGACGGATGTAGGAGTGAGATTGAATAATGCTGTTCTGAACAATGGAATCTTCAATTGTCGTTCCTGCTTCAATGGAAACATAAGGTCCAATCACCGAATTTTTGAGGTGAACCCCCTCTCCAATGTAGCAAGGTTGAATAAGCGTTGTATTTTCTATAACAGCAGAAGGCGAAATCAGTTCTTCCACCTCCTTGTTTAACTCCAAAACGCGCTTATTCGTATGCAGACAAGCGTCTTTATTTCCACAGTCCAACCATTCCTCTGCAATTGCTACGCCAAATTGCGCGCCTTTTTGGTTCATAATCTCCAAAGCAGCGGTGATGTGGTACTGCCCGCCGTCCGAAAGTTCATTGTCCAAGAGGTATTGCAGTTCATTCTTCAAAAACGTTCCATCTCTGAAGTAATAGAGACCAATCATTGCCTTATCCGATATGTACTCCGTAGGTTTTTCTACGAATTTGGTGATGACATTGTCTTCGTTCATTTTCACCACGCCACATTGACTGGGGTCTTCCATTTCGCAAGTCCAAATAATGCCATCTGAATCTCCCTCTGTATTCAAACCACCTGTAAACAAAGCATCTACATAGGCAATCAGCACAGAATCATCCATCAAACTTTCGGCACAAAGAATGGCATGAGCCGTTCCGACTTTTTGTTCTTGGTAAAAAATGCGCCCTTCGGTGCCTACACTTCTGGCGATTTCCTTCAATTGATTCTCCACTTCTCTACCAACATCGCCTACAATAAAACCAATGTATTCAATGGGTTCACTGCATTTACGGGCAATATTTTCTATCAGTCGTTGGACAATAGGTTTGCCTGCAATGTGTGTCAAAGGTTTGGGAGTGGTCAAAGTGTGTGGACGTAGTGCAGCACCTCGCCCTGCCATGGGTATGATTATATTCATGCAATCTATTTTTGTTCTGAATCCCGATATCTGGGGAATTTGAGTGCTTTTATGGCTGGCTGGTCAAAATTAATGGTTGGTTATTCGTTGTTTCGTAATCTCTAAAATCTTGCGTTTTTCCAAGTGTATAGAAAACTCTGCGTCTCTCCATCTCAGCGTTCAATTATCCCCTAAAATACAAGCAAAAAAGTATTGTAGTTGAGTTGTGAATTTTTCCTCAAAAAACTCTGCGTCTCTCCATCTCAGCGTTCAATTACCCCTAAAATACAAGCAAAAAGTATTATAATTGAATTTGAACCTTGCATTTGAATTCCTTTTAAACTCCCGTACTACCAAATCCACCTTCACCTCTTTCTGTCTCATCGAGTACTTCCACTTCTTGCCAATTCACCTGTTGGTATCTCGCAAATATCAATTGAGCAATGCGGTCACCGTTTTGAATCGTATGTGTCTCTGTTGAGATATTTGCCAAAATCACATGCACATGACCTCTAAAGTCAGAATCCACCGTACCAGGCGCATTCGGCAAAATCAAACCTTTCTTGAATGCCAATCCGCTTCTTGCCCGAATCTGCATTTCATAACCCTCTGGCAAGGATACATATAAACCAGTAGGCACCAATTTGCGTTCATGAGGAGCAATCACCATCGGCTCCTCCAAAAATGCCCGAACATCCATACCCGCCGAACCCGACGTTTCATATTTTGGCAATGGATTGTTAGATTTGTTGACTATTTTTACTACCATAAGTGCAAAGATACACCATTCGAGATAAATGAAAATCGAAATAAAAACGAAGAATCAAAATCCACTTTGATTTCCCAAACCTTATCCAACGAAACATGAGTAAAACAGCCAAGAAGAACATATTGAACCGCATCCAAAAAGCATTGCAGCAGCCAGCCCCCAAGCCCTACCCTAACTTCAAACGTCCAGATTCCTTCTATCCAACCCTCGAACCAGATTTGCCTTTGGCTGTCCTGTTTGCCGAAGAATTCACCAAAGTATCAGGTAAATTTGTGTATTGCGAAAATGAAGCTTTTTTTCTGAATGCTTTGGCTGAACTAAGCCGCACAAACGATTGGAAGTATATTTATTGTTGGGAAGAAAGCCTTCAAGAAATATTTGAAGCAGTGGATTTTCGGAATTGTCGGATAGGGCGAAATTTAGAGAAATCCCACGCAGGCTTGACCTTATGTGAAGCCTTGATTGCTCGCACAGGCTCAATTGTCCTGTCTTCAGCTTTGGCAAGTGGTCGCCAACTGAGCATTTTTCCACCCATCCACCTTGTGGTCGCTTACACCTCACAATTGCGTTACGACATCGGAGAAGGCTTGACACTTGTCCAACAAAAGTATGGCTTAAACATGCCTTCCATGATTAGTTTGGCGACAGGGCCAAGCAGAACCGCAGACATTGAAAAAACTTTGGTTTTGGGAGCGCATGGACCAAAGGAAGTGTATTTGTTTTTGATTGAAGATGAAATTTGATATTGAAGTGAAACCTATTTTTGGTGATGATTGTTAATTCAATTCAGTGTTTTATCTCCTTAAAAGATTTTAGAATGGAAACAACCTATAAAATAAACGCCAACGAGTTGAATGAAGATTTCTTAACAACTCTAAAAAAAATATTTCAAAACCAAAAACTGCTTATATCAATACAAACTATTGATGATGAATTTGAAGATGATACGGCTTATCTTTCCAGTTCTCCTGCAAATAAAGAAAGGCTATTGAAGTCAATTAAAAATTACGAAAGCGGTAAAGAAATGAAAAAAATCAGCTGGGAAAATATTCAAAAACTGTAAACATGGAAGATGTTATATTTGAAAATACAGGATTTGAAGATTTGTTCCATTGGGCTAAGAATGACCGTAAAATATTGGCGAAAATTATTGTATTGATTGCGGATATACGAAAGCACCCCTATGAAGGTTTGGGTAGACCAGAAGCCCTAAAATACGACTTCACAGGTTATTGGTCAAGAAGAATCACACAGGAACATAGATTGGTGTACAGAATGGATGAAAGTGGAAGTGTGGTCGTTTTTCAATGTAGATTCCATTACTCCAAATAAAATTATTGGTTTCACCACAACTTCACCATCTTCAAAAACCATTTCTCTTCACCTACGTTAAATAATATTATTATCATAATTGTGTACGGTCTCAAAACCATCATGAAAAAATCAAAGAAGAAATGCAAACTAAAGAAGGAATGGAGATTAAAGAAGGAATAGTATTAGAACGCATTAGCGCCGGTATGTTCATAGCTAAAGTTGATAATGAGGAAGTTGTATGTATAATGAGTTCTATGTTAATAAGGAGTTACTTTCAAGTAATCGTAGGAGATAAAATATATGTGAAAGGTGTAAGATATGTGGAAGAGGGAGAGGTTATAGAACTAAGGGCACTAATTATGGAACCAAGGGAAAGGATGTCATATCATTTGCCATGGTCTATGAATCATTCACCCATATCTCCAGAAGAATATGAGAGTCGTTTTAAGAAGGAGGAAGATAGTTAGCTGTGATTGGGCTGTGTCCAAGTATATCAAAAAAGGCTGTCTCAAAAACATAGCCTCTCGCTAACGTTTCCAAACCTTATGTGAAAGTGGCAAGCAGTTTTTAACCATTGTGAAAAGAGTCAAGTTTGGTTTTATCACAATTTCACCATCTTCAAAAACTTCCTTTCGCCTCCCACTTCAATCCCACAAAAATACACTCCGCTTTTCCATTCCATACCTTCAAATTCCAACTGATAAATGCCTCGGTTCATAGATTGAATAGGCAACAATTCTTGAACAATCCTACCTTGCAGGTCAAAAACTTCAATGTGAACACTTGATTTTTCCTTCAATTCGATTTGAAGAAAAGTATGATTTCTGAAAATATTAGGAAATAATTTTGCTTCAAAAATAGCAGTTGGAAGGACTTCAATAGAAGTAAGAATTGCTTCGTCCGTCACCTTCAAAAAAACAGGCGTTCCC
>JBGCDY010000483.1:0-3051 GCA_045105835.1 Chitinophagales bacterium | reverse complement strand
GCGCCTGTTCCTTTTGATGGAACGATTGTCACTACGGGCGAAATATTGATGCCGATTCCCAATACCAAAATTGGAATCATCAGCGATATGGACGATACGGTTATCAAAACAGATGTGGTGTCGAAAAGCAGAATGCTCTACCATACCTTCTTCAAAAATGCCTATTCTCGATTGGCATTCAGAGGAGTAGCAGCATTTTATTGGGCATTGCGAAAGGGAACGGATGGCGAACAAAACAATCCTGTGTTTTATGTGTCCAACAGCCCTTGGAACTTATACGATTTATTGGAAGAGTTCTTAGACCACAACGACATTCCCAAAGGGCCTATTTTTTTGCGGGATTTCGGAATACACAAAAACGAAGAAGCGATAAGGTACAAAACACACAAACACAATGAAGTGTTGCGGATTTTGTTGAGCTACCCCACACTTCAATTCATTCTGATTGGCGATAGTGGGGAAAAAGATTTGGATATTTACCTCCAAGTAGCACGGGCATTTCCGAATCGCATTGCAGCCATTTACATCCGAAAAGTAGAGGACGACAAGCGCAATGAACGCATTCTTGCATTGGCAGAACAAGAAGATGAAGTACCCGTATTTGTATTTGACAATAGTTTTGAGGCTGCCAAACATGCGGTTAAACATCGTTTTATTACCCCTGAATGGCTATTGAAGGTCAAACACAGTATGGATGAACCCCGCAGTTTGATGGAAGATTGGTTTGATGAAGATTGATTTTATGTTAATTTTACGGCATGGCAACACGAAAAAAAAGTACAGCTCGAAAACCCAAACAACGCAAACCTTCTAAACCTTGGTGGCAAAATAGGGATATTAGCCAATGGTTGGTTTTGGCTATTGTAGCTGCTTTTATCGCTCTTTTGCCAAGCCTAAGCAATGAACTCACTAGTTGGGATGACAATATATACGTCACCGAAAATCCTATGATTTATGGGTTCGGCATTCAGAACCTAAAGGCAATGTTCACCCAACCGATTGGAGGAAATTACCATCCCATTACGATGTTGTCTTTGGCGGTAAATTACCAGTTTTCGGGTATCGAACCTTTTGGATATCACTTGACTAACTTATTGTTGCATTTATTGAATGTCGGATTGGTTTTTTACTTTGTTTGGTTGTTGAGCAAAGGCAAAAAATGGGTTGCTTTTGCGGCTGCTATTCTATTTGGAGTCCATCCCATGCACGTCGAGTCGGTGGCATGGTTGGCAGAGCGCAAGGACGTTTTATATACCTTTTTCTTTCTCTTAGGCTTGATTTCCTACCTGCGTTTTCGGGTCAAAAAAGAGAGCCGTTTGTATGCCTTCACTTTCCTTTGGTTCTTCCTTTCTATTTTGTCTAAACCCGCTGCAGTTATATTTCCTGTTGTCTTAATATTGTTGGATTATTGGCGGTTTGAGCAGAGCAAAAGCAAATCAAAACGTTGGGATTGGAAAAAAATCATCCTTCCCAAGATTCCTTTTTTCATTGTTTCGCTCCTGATGGGTTTGACTACCCTCTACACGCAGTCACCCACAGCCATTTCAGATGCTGATACTTTCGGTGTTTTCCAAAAGTTTAGTTTTGTTTGCTACGGTTTTGTGATGTATGTTTTGAAGGCAATTATTCCTTTCCAATTGTCTGCATTCTATGCCTATCCAAGTTTAAACAGTGCATTGCCTTTGGTCTTCAAAATAATGCCCATTGGAGCGATTGCCATTATTGCAGGCATTTGGTATTCATGGAAACATACCAAAATTGTGGTTTTGGGAATGGCATTCTTTTTCGTCAATATTGTCTTGGTGATGCAGTTTATTTCGGTGGGTGCAGCCATCATGGCAGACCGTTATACCTATGTTCCTTACATCGGAATTTTCATTATTATGGGCTATGGTTTTGACCGATTGATAAAACAAAAACACACCAAAACCATCGCTGCTGCTGTTGCAGCAGTCTATATAATCGGCTTGACTTTCTTTTCTTTTCAGCGCAGCAAAGTCTGGGAAAACGATGATACGATTTGGACAGATGTTCTCGAAAAATACCCCAACTCCATTGTCGCACTCAACAACAGAGCCGTTTATTATGACAAAGACAATCAGTTGGAAGCAGCACTCAAGGACTACAATAAGGCGATAAAATTGCGCCCAAAATACCATGCTGCTTTGGTGGGAAGAAGTAATTTGTACCAAAAAACAAGTGAATTTGACAAGGCTTTGGCAGATGCAAAAGCAGCTATTGCTATCAAGGCAGAAGACGAACGACCTTACATCAACATTGCAGGTGTGTACTTCAAACAAAACAAACCTCAAAAAGCCATTGAAGTAATCGGGAAAGCTTTGGCTATCAATCCCAGTAATTCAGAAGCATTGATTAATAGAGGAGTCTTATACAGCACCATTGGAGACTTTCAAAAATCCCTTCCCGATTTTGAAAAGTATATAAGCCTACGCCCAAGTGACTTCAAAGGATATTTGTATAGAGGCATCTCTTACAAGAGTTTGCAGCAAAGTCAAAAAGCACTCAAAGACATCAATCAAGCACTGCAATTAGACCCTCAAAATGGACAGGCTTATTTTTACCGTTCTGAAACATACTTGCAATTGAACAAAAAAGGAAAAGCATTGAAGGATGCACAAAAAGCGAAATCTTATGGCTTCAATGTCACCGATGCCTATCTTCAAAGTTTGCAATAAACAGATTTCTGTCTATGAAAATCTTCAATGTCGAACAAATTCGGGCAGCCGATAACTACACCATTCAACAAGAGCCAATTCTTTCTCATGAGTTGATGGAACGAGCTTCGGAGGCATTCGTTAATTGGTTTGTCCAACAAACTACTTACAGTCGAAACCAAACCATTCATATTTTTTGTGGCATCGGCAACAATGGCGGAGATGGTTTGTGTATTGCTCGAATACTCTATGAAATGCACTATCCTGTCAAAGTACATATCCTTCGATTCAGTAGTAAAAGCTCCAATGACTTTCAAATCAATGAAGAAAGATTGGCGGAGATTGAAGAGGTGACAATAAAGAATCTTTACGATGT
>JBGCDY010000482.1:0-4283 GCA_045105835.1 Chitinophagales bacterium | reverse complement strand
AGCATTTGAAGTAGCCATAACTCCAATTACTACTATTGATGTTTTGGAGGATGATAGAACTTGGGATATAGGAGTTTACCAAGATACACCTCCCAAAGCAGCATTGGGAAACTATGTATGGCACGATGAAAATAACAATGGTCTCCAAGACGAATCTTCCTTGTCGGGGATCAATGAGATTGAAGTAAGGCTCTACGAATCAGGAGGGATTGCAGCGATTGCCAGTACTACAACTGCCAATGATTTGAATGGGAATCCTGGTTATTATATTTTTGATGGCTTAGATCCAGACACCGATTATTTTGTAGAATTTGTATTGGTGAGTTATGGAGGAGGATTGGTTGATCCCGTTTTTACGACCTCCGAACAGGGTGCAGGAGGAAGCGATACCGATGACTCAGATGCAGTGGTAACAGGCGACCCTCTCATTGCTCGAACCACAATTATAGATCTTAACAGTGGCGATTATGACGATGCTTGGGACGCTGGTATTATTTTGCCTGTGAGTGATTTGACCTTGGGAAATCGGGTATGGGAAGACACGAATAACGATGGTGTTTACGATTATGTAGGTGGTGAAAAAGGAATCAATGGTGTGAAAGTTAACCTATATGTAGATTCAGATGGAAGTGGAGACTTCAATGTAGGAGATGTATTTTATGCAACAACCAGTACGATAACTATTGGTGGTATTGACGGTTATTATGCTTTCGAAAACCTACCTGCAGGGAATTACATCGTTGTGATAGATAATGATGGTTTTGGAGTAACCAAGCCATTGGAAGGAATGCTCAGTAGCACAGGAAACAATCTTGGAGACAACACTGCTCCCGACCCTGACAACGATACCAATCACGACGACAATGGATATTTGACAGCAGGAGGTGTTGCCAGCAAAGCTATTTCAGTTGCCGACGACACGGTTTCTGATCCAAATGAAGATAGTGATGGTAATGGAAAAACCAATATGACCCTTGATTTCGGATTTTATACCTTTACTTGCTTTGATATCAGTTCTGTAGGCACCAATCCAGCAGATGTTTGTTTGGACGATACAGATGTGACATTGACCATTAATCACGATGCAAATCCAGGCGACTTGGCACTTTATTACAGTACTTCTGGTACACTTACTGCAAGTGATTTGTACAGTGTAGGCAATGGTGGTGCAACTTTGATTGCAGATGGAATAACACCCGCATTGGATGCCACTTCCACGAACCAAGCATTCACCGTTCCCAATACTGTTGGTACTTACTATGTCTATGCCATTTTAGGAACAGGCAATGCGAGCATTCTTGACCCTCACTGTTTACCAATGGCAATACGTTCCATCGTAGTCTATGAAGCCCCAGATGCAGGGTCAGATGATGCGACATTGACACTTTGCAACAATCTAAGCAGCAATTCAACGACCATAGACTTAGATACCGCACTTTCGGGCGCAGATGCAGGAGGAACTTGGGCAGAAACAACAGGGGCACCTTCTGGAAGCTTCAATACTTCAACTGCCGTTTTTGATGCAAATGGACTAACCGCAGGAGTGTACACCTTCACCTATACTGTCACAACTTTGGGCGCACCAGCAGCTTGCAGTCAAGATGTTGCCACCTTTACCGTAACGGTGGATTACTGTTGCCCTCCAGGGAAATGTGGACGGGTAAACGTCATTAGAAATTAGTGTTTGTTTTGAAGAATTTGTAATTGATTCTTAGAATATTTTTTTATTCAAAAAACAAAAGCCCCATCTGTTTGCACAAAACAGATGGGGCTTTTTAATAAAGAATGAGCTGCAATGAAAGTCAATAAAACTAAAAAAGCATTCTAAGCGAAACCTTCAAAATTGAAGAGAATAAGTTTTAACTTTGTCTTTTTCAGAAAATAGCCATTTCTCAAAAATCTCTTTACCAATCAAGCAAGACAATATGTTCCCTACAAACACCTATATTGAAAGACGACAAAAATTGGCAGAGCAAATTCCATCGGGAATAATATTATTTCTTGGAAATGAAGATACAGGAATGAACTATTCCGACAATATCTATCACTTTCGGCAGGACAGTAGCTTTCTGTATTATTTCGGAATCAACCAAGCTGGATTGACTGCAATGATAGATATTGAGTCAGGAAAAACCGCTATTTTTGGAAATGAAATGACCATAGACGACATCGTTTGGATGGGGAATCAACCTACACTCAAAGAAAGGGCTGCAAAAGTAGGAGTGAACCATGTTGCTCCTCGAAATGAAATAGTTTCCACACTTCAAAAAGCACAATCAGAAGGTCGAACGGTTCACTACCTTCCGCCCTACCGAGCCAAAAATACCTTAAAGCTCCACGAGTGGCTGCAAATCCCAGTCAAAGCAATCGCAGAAAATACTTCCGAAATTTTGGTAAAAGCGATTGTCGCACAACGCTTGGTCAAAAGCGAGGAAGAAATTGCAGAAATAGAAAAAGCTTTGAACGTCACCGCAGACCTCCATACCACCGTTATGGAAGTCACCCAAGCAGGCGTTTTGGAGCGTGAAATAGTAGGAGCAATTCAAGGAATAGCCTTGAGAGAAGGTGGTCAAATGGCATATCCCATTATTTTGACCGTCAATGGACAAACCTTACACAACCATTACCACGGCAATAGACTGCAAAAAGGACAACTTGTTTTGGGGGATTTTGGAGTAGAGTTGGAATCGAGTTATGCCAGCGACATCACCCGAACTTTTCCCGTTGATACCCATTTTACCGAACAGCAAAAAGCCATCTATCAAATTGTATTGGACTCCCAAATGGCTGCCATTGAAGCGATTCGACCCCGCATAAGCTTCAAAGAAATTCATTTGTTGGTGATGGAAGTCATTGCAGAGGGATTGAAAGCTTTGGGGATTATGAAAGGAAATGTCGAAAAGGCTGTTGAAGTAGGAGCTGTTGCCTTGTTTATGCCACATGGATTGGGTCATGCCATTGGATTGGACGTGCATGATATGGAAGACTTGGGCGAAAATTTAGTGGGCTATGATGAGACCATTCAAAGAAGCACAAAATTTGGCTACAACTCGCTTCGCTTTGGTAAAAAACTGAAACAAGGTTATGTAATGACTGTCGAACCAGGTATTTATTTCATTCCTGAACTGATAGACAAATGGCAGAAAGAAGGCAGACACGCCGAATTCATTAACTACGATGCCCTTCAAAATTACCGCAACTTTGGTGGAATCCGTATTGAAGACAATATTTTGGTGACTGCCACAGGGCGTAGGGTACTCGGCAAACCGATTCCTAAAACCATTGAAGAGATTGAGGCGTTGAGGAGTATGTAGTATTTGTTTAAAAAAAATACAATCATGGAAAATACGTTGGTTTTAAAAATTGATAAACGAATTATTGAAAAAGCAGAAAAATATGCTGATAATCAAGGAAGTAGTTTGTCGAATTTAATTGAAGATTACCTAAAATTGGTCATAGAAGACAAACCCATCAGAGATGAGAATCCTCCGAAAACTTCTATTGTTGCTAATTTAAGAGGTGTTTTGAAAGTAGGTTCAATTGAGAATTTTGATGAGAAAAAAATTCTCGAAGAAGAATTATTGAAAAAATATGGAATATAAAAATGAGAGAACGTATATTCATTGATACGGATGTAATAATAGATTTTCTAATCGACAGGAAACCTTTTTCAGATAATGCTAATAAAATATTCGTAAAAGGAGAAAATGAAGAGTTGAAATTATATGCCTCTTCGCTTTGCTTCAATAATATCTTCTACATCACCAGAAGGTTTATTGGAGAAAAAGAAGCTCGAAATCTCCTTTTTCAATTAGAGAAGATAACAGAAATTTCGCCAGTTGGCAAATCAATTATCAAAACCTCTTTGAGGTCTAAATTTAAAGATTTTGAGGATGGAGTACAAAATTATTGTGCAAAGAAAGCAGGTATAAAAATAATTGTTACCAGAGATAAGAAGGATTATCGAGAGAGTGATTTGTCGGTATACAATCCTGAAGAATTCCTAAAACTTTATTAGAAATCAGAGAATCATGACCTTCCAAGACTTAAACCTCAACCGTTCTTTATATTCCGCATTAGAAGACCTCGGAATCACCGAACCTACTGCAATCCAGCACAAAGCATTTTCGCCCATTATGGGAGGAAGAGATGTGGTCGGAATCGCCCAAACAGGAACAGGTAAAACTTTCGCTTACTTACTTCCTACCCTCAAACTTTGGAAATTTTCGCATTCTCCTTCACCCCAAATCCTTATCATCGTGCCCACAAGAGAACTCGTGGCA
>JBGCDY010000481.1:0-1718 GCA_045105835.1 Chitinophagales bacterium | reverse complement strand
CTCCCAAGAGGGGATTTTGCTCATAAAACACATCTTACTCCAAAGGCTAAAGTTCCGATTGATAAAATCATTGACGAAGCATCTATTACAGACTTTCGATATACGCCTTACCGCCCTGCAATTGCAGCCCAAAACTACGATGCCAGTATTCGTGAAATCGACCAACACCGTCGAGTTTTGGCAAAAGCCCTCTTAAGTGCGAATCAGCCAACTGATATTGAGCAGATTTTTGCAGATGCCGAACATTTGTTCACCAATGCCTTGACCCAGCATTTGCTACCGAAATGGTATGGCACTTTGTGGGATTTTTATGGGCATTGTGAAAAACCACAAGAAGGATTCATTGCCTGTGGTTATTTGGTTTCAACCAATCTGAACCATGTGGGGATCAATATCAACCGCTACACGATGGCGCAACAATGGCCTATCAATATGGTGCAAAGTTTGGTGGCACAAAAAGACATTGAACACCTATACAGCCGCAGCCGTTCGGTTGAAACTTTGGAGCGATTGGGGCATGGATTTTACATTGTAGGTTTGGACAAACATGTGGGTTTTATTCGATACGACCATACGGGGATGTTTTTTGTGCATTCCAATTATATGGGTAATCAATCCGTTGTAGCAGAGCCACTTCGTTCTTCAACGGCTTATACCCAGACCCAAAACTACTACCTTGCCAAGCTTTCGGACAACCGAGGTTTATTGACCAAATGGCTGAAAGGCAAACGATTTAGAGTGGTGAAGTAGCTGGGTGAGAATATAAATGCAGAAAGTTTCGTTTCACTTTTACTGCAAACCTATCTTTTCAAACTCATCCAATATGACTGCTCGAAAAAAAATCCTCCTCATCTTCCTATTCATCCTCCTATTTCCTTTCCTGATTCCCCAAAACTTCACCATGCCCGTTGCAGGTGCGGGTCAATCCGACTACAACAAAGATACGTTTTGGTATTACCCGTGGGGCAAATCTGGGACTCATAAAGGAGTGGACATTTTTGCGAAAGCAGGAACTCCACTGCATTCCTCCACAGTGGGTTGGGTCGTTTATACAGGCACTATCAAAATGGGAGGAAATGTCGTATTGATTTTAGGGCCTAAATGGCGGCTTCATTACTATGCACACCTCAAAGACATACAAACCTCGACCTTCTCATGGAGCAGCAATGGAGAACAAATCGGAACAGTTGGCACCAGCGGCAATGCCCAAGGAAAACAAGCCCATCTGCATTATTCCATTGTGACTCTTTTCCCCTATCCTTGGCGCATAGACGATGCTCCACAAGGTTGGAAGAAGATGTTTTACCTCAATCCGATTGATTATTTGAAGGCTTTGTAAATTGTTCAGGTAAAATCCTCTCCCAATCTAATAGGGAAAATGATTATTTGTTCCTTGCCTATTTCGGAACTATTACTAAATTCGCAGAATTCTTCATCAATGTCGAACATTAGAGCATGAGAAATAGACAAACAGTACAACAAACCGATTCGAGTTTGTCTTTGGGGGTACTTATCAGTGGACTATTGTTGCTTGCTTTCACCATCTACAAAGCAGCAACCGCCTCCTTCACACACGATGAATTCACGCTCTTGTCTTATGCCGAACGCTCCTATTATGGCATTTTTATCATAGATCCACCCTATGCAGGATGCCATATACTCTTGACTCTCATAACCAAGCTTGTCATTACAATCTTTGGAGCCACTGAATTCACACT
>JBGCDY010000480.1:0-19266 GCA_045105835.1 Chitinophagales bacterium | reverse complement strand
AATGTTGTGGAAAATCATCACTTATACGGTACGGTGCAGCAAAAATACTTGCCTGAAACAAGGCAAATATTAGTATGCTGCCGAACAGTACAATATTGAAATCTATAGCAGAGCGATTTGAGGTTTTCATATTGTTTTTTTCTGATAAGATGCGATCCCACAGTTTACGAAAAAAGCTTGAAATTAAAAATTGCTTATTTTTTGAGCGTGTCACAAATCGGTTGCAAAGTAAAAAATAGAGCGAGTTGCAGCAAAAGGTTGTAAATTTAGTTGTTTTCCGAAGACATCTAAAAACTCACTCATGGAGATAAAAGAACAAAAAATAGTTGGAATACAAAAGGAGTTGAATACTATAATTTGCAAAATAGATAAATTCGCCTCTACGTCTACAGGCTTGGATGGACATCAAACTAAAACCTCATGCTATTTCGCCAATAATACCCTTCTTTTCAAGCTCAAATTTGTAATTTGCACCTTATATGACGAACTTCAAAAACAAGCATTATTGGGCAATCATCTTAGGTGGCTCCAGCGGTATGGGCTTGGCAACTGCCCAAAAACTGGCTTCTGAAGGGATGAATATTTGCATTCTTCACCGAGACAGGCGCAGCCAAATGAAAGCAGTCAATGAAGCTTTTGAGGAAATAAAGGCAAAAGGAGTCCAGCTTCAAAGCTACAATGTGGATGCCACTCGATTGGATAAAATGGCAGAAGTTATCCAAGACTTCAAAGCCCAATTGCAGCCCAATGAAAAAGTGCGGCTGCTATTGCATTCCATCGCCAAAGGGAATTTGAAACTGATGGCACCCCTTCAACAAACAGAATCCAATCCTTCCAAAACTACGGATTCTTCCACCGAAAAACTATTGCATCAATTGCAAGAAAACATAGAAGCTTCGCACCAATACCATCCAGATTCTCTTTCTCGTCAAGACTTCAACAACACCCTTGAAGCAATGGCACTGAGTCTATACGATTGGGTAAGAGTTATTTGGATGCAAGGTTTGTTTGCAGAAGATGCCAGAATCATTGGTTTGACCAGCGAGGGAAACCAAAAAGCATGGAGAGCCTATGCCGCAGTCTCGGCTGCAAAGGTGGCTTTGGAAGCCATTTGTCGGTCGATAGCTTTGGAGTTTGCGCCCTATGGGATTCGCTGCAATGTCGTGCAAGCGGGGGTGACCGATACGCCTTCCCTGCGGATGATTCCTGGTAGCGAAACCATGAAAGCCCAGTCCAAATTTCGGAATCCTTATGGACGATTGACCACTCCTCAGGACGTGGCGAATGTCATTTATTTGCTTTGCAGGGACGAGTCTTCTTGGATAAATGGAGCGATTATTCCTGTGGATGGAGGGGAAAGGATTTGTTGATTAAAAAATAGACAAGACAAGAGAAGCGAGATATTCTCAATAAGATAATATCTCGCTTCTCATATCTGTCCTCTTACATCCAAAACCTAATCTATCAAGTTTGCTGCTTTGACTTGAGCCAATGCCGAAGAAAGGGCATCAATCATTTTGTTTCTATTAGCGACCTGATTGTTTTTTCGATAAGCAGAAGGGATTTCAATATGCAAAAAAGGAACATTGGCATTTTCCAAAACACAAATCAAACCATATTCTCTACTTGCAGTTCCATGAAAATGTGGGTCTTCATCAGTATGTTCCATTGCTACGGTCAATGGAATATTCTCTGCATCCAAAGCATCTTGAAAAATTTCTTGAATATCTTCCGCATCACTTTCTGACATACCTTCTTGGCTTGCAATATCAAGAAAGCCTGCTCTTGAAGCCTTTGCATTTCCATGAATCTCCACATACCATTCTAAAGAATTGAGTGGCACTAAGCCTTTGATGTGATCGACATAGCAATTGTAAACTTTCTTGGCATCAGAATCAATTTGTTCTTCCTTGTAATCTGGGATTTGTGGATTGTTGTTTAATAACAATAAGGTAGGGCGATTGACATTGAAGTACAGGGGTTCTCTTCGAAATCCATTGAAAGACAAAGACCTCCAAGCCATAGCATTGTTGTTGTCAATACCTTCTACAATCGCTCGTGTGCCCTCATCAAATCTACCATGTGGAGTTGCAATCACATAATTGCCACCATTATTATTCTCTTCAATATAGGGAGTATCACCATCTTTGTCTTGAAAATTGGCATCTTCGACCAATTGACAAGCATCAACACCAGGAGGATACAAATAACAGTGATTGGGTGATTGAATATCGGTTGGCCCCTCAAAACGAGATTTTTTAATAGGCGTTTTCGTGCCAATTGTTCTTTGTGAGTAGGCATCCGTTGTCATAAGGAACATCGCAAATAAGAATGTGAAAACGAGTGAAAGATTTCTGAATTTATTCATCTTAAAAGGAATTTAGGGTTGAAAATATAGTAATTTTGAATTCGCTTTAGATAGACGTATGTGAGGAAAAAATTGGGACAAAATGAAATCTAAAATATTTTTTTGGTGCTGTTTATTAAGTGTTTATGTGTTGTTTTTTGGACGAAACAATGTATACCTTGGAAGTGCTTTGTATTTTTTGGAATACCCTTTGGTACTGATAGGAGCTTGGATACTTTGGCGACAATGGAAAGGCAAAACTCAAAAGAAAGGCTTACAAATCGCCTTGCTAATAGGCGTTTTACTTCTGGTGGCTGATGCAGGCTATCTATTCTTCAATAAAAAAAGCCCAACTACTTCAAAAACACCTCCAACCGAACAAATCGAAGTCCTCACCTACAATTTGCTTTTCACGAACGGAAGCCCTCAGTCCTCTCTTCAATCCCTTCAAAAACACCCCGTTGATATCCTCGCATTGCAGGAAGTCACTCCAAAGTGGGAGCAGCTATTGAAGTCCAATTCTTTTCTGCAAAAGACCTACCCTTACCAAAAAATGTATGCAGATAAACAAACCCATGGTTATGGTATTTTGTCCAAATACCCCATCAAAAATTTGGAATACCTCAACAATGATGTAAATAGACCCATTGCACAATGTTTTGAAATAGAGCACCCAAGAAAGGGAGGAATTTATATCTGCAATGCCCATACGGCTTCTCCTGCCATTGCTTTTCACTCACCAGAATCCTTTCCGATTGCCTACTATAAGGTCGAAAGAATGAGGGCGGAACAATGGCGACAAATCACCGAACACATCGACCAAAAAGCAGCCGATATTCCCAACCGTATGATTTTGGGCGACCTCAATACACCCGATTTCGAGCCTTTGGGTCACCGCCAAATGCAGCAAGAATACGTGGATGTTTTTGAGAAAGTGGGAAAAGGGTTTGGTTTTACCTTTCCGAGAGGGCGGCTGCCTTATCCCGCTTTTCGATTGGATTATATTTTGACACAAGGTTCATTGCAGCCTATTGAAGCGGAGGTCTTGGAAAAGACAGGTTCAGACCATTTTGGGGTAAAAGCGGTGTTGGAGTTTTAGCATTCAAAACACTCAACCAATATTTTATACTTCAATTTCAAAATTAATTGTAATGTGGTTTTACCTTTCTTTCTATAAGCTGAAACATCCAAACTCAAATCACGGCTTTCTTCAATACCAATCACGAGTCTTTCTGAATCCAAATCATAACTTTCGCCTTCAATCTTCACACTGAATACATCACTTCCAATAATAACCGTTCTATCGCTTTGGTTCTCAAAAAACACTTTCACAAAACCTTCGGATTCCTTTTCAACTCTCACTCCAATTCCCTCTATTTCAATTTTTTCTCCAAAGCCCACCCAAATAATTTCCTCTTCTATTTGCAGCAAGCGTTTCACCAAAACATCCATATTGGTATAAGGATTCAATTCATAAATGGGCTTGCTATTTCTCATTTGATGCCTTAACCAAGCTGCATTTCCAAGGGCTTTTTGTGTGTTTTTTGCAATGAGTGGATAAATATTCATCGTTGTTCCTTTGGTGTATTCGGGCAAATAATTGCAGGTTCGTAAATAACCAATCACACATTTACTGCCATAGCAATCATTTGGATGTAAACCTGTTCCGCATTTCAAAGACTTCTTATTTTCCTTACATTCTGATTTTAAAAACTCCGTTTTGTTCGCTTCAAAATGGAGCAAAACCCAATTCTCAAACGAAATGCTGGACAAAGCAATGCTTACCTTTTTTCCTTCAATAATTGCTTCTGCCAATTCAAAAGCTTCTTTGTGTTTGGGATGTCCATCTTGGTCAAAAACCGCCCATACTTCATCATATATACCATCTTCCAATCCCTTTTGGGCTTCTCGAACATACCTTACAGGAACAGCTTTGTACTTTGCTTCAATTTTGGGAGTGTCAATTGACGTATCTATTTTGGTGGCTCGCAATTTTCGTTTCCTGCGCTTGCTTTTGTGTTCCGAAACGGCTTTTTCAGAAGCGTTCGTATCTTCTTTGTCCAAAGGTGGTTTGGGGCTGATTTCGATGTAGAAGTCAATTGGTTTTGAAGTGTCTGATTGAATAGCTTCTCGAATTCCTCGAAAATAGTTGGGTTCTGTATTCGTTCCTTCACAGACAATCAGAATGTTGTATTTCGTAGGTTTACTTTTCCGTGCCATCCTGAAAGATAAATTCAAGTTCTTTAATCTGTGGAATACCTCCAAATTTCCCTGCCATGTACCATTTATCGAATGGTGTGTCTTCTCTTGCGTCTTCAAAATCCTGTGCCGAAAACAAATCTGTCTCTCCTAAATCGTTCTTTTCTGTAAACCATATTTGGTCTTTACGGAACAGGTCTTTGTCCAAAAAAGTGGTTTCGTGTGTGGTGAATATCAATTGAGCGTTCTTGGGATTGGAAACAGGGTGTTGAAACAACAAAACCAAAAACTTGGCAAGTTTAGGATGCAAACTTGTGTCTATTTCATCTACAAATAAAATACCTCCTTCCTCCAATGTTTGCAGTATTTTCCCACCTAAAGCAAAGAGGACATTTGTTCCTTTTGATTCTTCTTCAAATGATAGTTGAACCAGTTTACTTCCATTTTTTTGATTTGAATGTTGGGCATAAATATCATATATTGGATTTGTTTGAGGAGCTTCCACTCCTAATAGTTTTATTGCAAAGCTTCTTGTTTTTTTTAAACTAAGGTTTTTAATCTTTGTATCAGCAATCCTTATTAATTTTGATAATCTATCAAGTCTATTCGTGCTATTAACTACCCAATTTGCTATATCATTTTTTAAAGTATTAGTGTCTATATCCTTTAAAATAAGAAGACTTTCGCTAAAATATAAATAAACATCACTCAACAATTCATCAGGTTCATCCACTCCAAATTTAGACAGAACCAATTGATTGCGAAACAAACTCAATTCTCTATTCTTCAAATCTTGACCCAATTTTGCAGTATGGATTCTCCCTTCTGATTTCACTTCAATAGGGCGTTTGAATAAATTCCGTTTTTGACCTTTGGGATAAAAATTCAATTCTTCATGCAATACTTCCTCTCCATTGAATTGCACTTCATAGCGAAATTTGTGGTTCTTGGGACCAATGAAAGTCAAGACAAAAGAGGTTGGTGCTTTGCTTGTTGCTTCATCGAATAAAAAAGGAGCGTAGAAAGGAATCTTTTTGTCAACCGATAGTTTGGTCAAAACAAAAGAGCGTAGCACATCAAAAGCTTTGATTAGATTGGATTTACCCGAAGCATTTGCGCCATACACCACCGCAGCCTTCAACAAACGCACCAAATCTCCATTGAAGAAAGCTTGTTCAAAAACATTGTCAGGTTTGCTTTTGGAGGATTCCGCTACCAACGAAAAAACTTGCTTTTCTTTGATAGAACGAAAGTTTTCTATTTCAAATTCAAGTAGCATTGAAGTAAATTATTTTGTTTTTTGCAGAAAATCTACAAAATGTATCAATATTTATTCAAAAATAACCAAAATTCATTTAAAAACCAAGCTGCCTCACCCCCGACAGTCTCCCCACAAAATAAAACCCTAAATTTGCGTTTTATCTATTGAAGTAGCAACAGCTCCTTAAATACACCAATCATCAACTATTACATGAATCAGCAATTTTCATTTCTTTTCTTACTGTGTTTTATTTTTTGGAACCATACGATTGAAGCCCAAAACTTGGTCATCAATCCCAGTTTTGAAAACATTGTGGCTTGTCCCGATGCTTTGGAACAAATCGAAAACTCCCTTTCTTGGACCAGCCCTACTGCTGCAAAAGCAGATTATTTTCACGAATGTGATTTGACCAATACCGTTGGGATTCCTGGGAATAGTCTTGGATTCCAATCGGCTCGAACAGGTTCAGCCTATGCAGGAGTTCAAGTTTATTCGACTTCTGCCAATGTTGATTACCGAGAATACTTGCAGATTGAACTGATTGCGCCTTTGATTGCGGATTCTGTTTATCAAGTGGGTATGTATGTGAGTCCTGGCGACAATTTGGACGATTGTTTTACGGATGCGATTGGAGCATATTTTTCGAATACACTGCTCAACGAAAACCAAGAAACGGTGTTGAACGTAACTCCTGTGGTTCAAAATACGGCAGGTAATTTTTTGACCGACAAAGGAAACTGGGTACTGATTTCAGGGACTTTCACTGCAATAGGGGGCGAGACTCATTTGATTATTGGTAATTTTTTGACCGATGCCCAGACAACGGAAGCTTCTCCTTGTGGCAATAATGCGGCGGCTTACTACTATGTTGAAGACGTTTCTGTGGAATTGATTCCAGATTTGAGTATTGTAGGACAGGACTTTGTGTGTGTGGGTGAAACGATTACTTTGGAGGCAATAAATGCCAGTATCAGTACTTTTCAATGGCAGGCAGACAATGTGCCAGGTGTTGTTTTTGACTCAAATCCAGTGACTTCCGTTACGCCTTTAGAAACCACTACTTACACCGTATCAAATGGAGGGGAAACGGCTTCTATCACTGTGACTGTTCAAACGAAACCTGAAGTGGTTTTGGCGGAGGATGTAAATATCTGTGTGGGTGAAACAAAAGAATTGGATGCTACTCCAATGAATAGTACCGAGACGGCTACTTTTGAATGGATAGATGGCTCGACAGGAGCCACTTTTGAAGCCGAAAGTGGTGGAATTTATTGGGTAGATGTGACGGTGAATACTTGTACGTTTAGAGACAGTATTGAGTTGGTCGAAGTAGCTGATTTTAATCTTGATTTGGGGGAAGATGGGGTGTTTTGCCAAGGCACAAGCATTGTATTGGATTCTCAGCCGAGTGATATAGTTGTGCCTGGATTGGAGTTTTTGTGGCAAGATGGAAGCACCGATTCCCAATTGACCGTTTCTACCTCTGGAACATACAGTGTGACGATTTCGAATGAATGTTTTACCCAATCAGATGAGATAATGGTGGAAACCATTCTTTGCGATTGTTTGGTTACTTTCCCTTCTGCCTTTTCGCCCAACGAAGATGGAATCAATGATTCTTTTCAGCCTGTGAGCAACTGCGAGCTAGGTAATTACAAACTTTCCATTTTTACCCGTTACGGTAATGAGATTTTTACGAGTAATGACATCACCAATGGTTGGGATGGGATGATTGATTTGAAGGCTGCTGACCTAAAAAACTATGTATGGGTAGCGACTTATCAAATCATATCTGGTGCAGGTGAATCTGTAGCTCCAGAAGAAGTTATTCAAAAGGGGAGTGTGCTTTTATTGAAGTGATTTGAGAGTGTACAGTAGGAAACTAAAAAAGGCTTTAGCCATTCAATATGAATGGTTAAAGCCTTTTTTTAATAAGATTCATTTTTGATTCACAACTTACTTAATAATAATCTCCTGATCAGAATGAACAAACAAAATACTGCCCAATTCACCATAACCTTGGAACATATCTGAACCCTCTCTTTCGAGCGATTCATTGTGAAAACCAATGATGGTCAGTGCGGCATCCGCAGAATGTTCATTGATGATTTCCTTGATTTTGCGGTAGCCTTTTTGGGCAATAATTTCAATATTGGAAACCGAAATCGGTAATCTTCCCTCTTCAATAACCCTTTCGAGGTTTGCCTGTTCTGCTTCAATCTGTTCGGGAGGAAAGACTGCAAAAATTTTGATGACAGCTCGTTTCCAGTCAGGGTGATTCGAGATGATATACCCCAACAGAATCATCAAGTTACTGTTTTCGTAGTCGTTGGGCTTGATCCAGATATGAATGGAAGTGTTGTGTCCAAAACCTCGCTCAGAACTCCCCAAAATGCAAATATCAAAATTCCCAGACTTGACCAATTTGTAATTGCTCAAAATGTCCTCTAAATTTTCGGGGTGTCGCTTCGCAAACTCAAACATAATCATATTGTTGTCCTTGCCCGAAATGCCAGGAAGTTGAATGACTTGTGCGATAGCAGAGGTGTAAGAAGGACTGATAAGGGTTTCGAGATAGACATTGCTCTTTGCCGCAATCGTCAATAATCGCTGCATATTTTTCTGAGCTTCTTCTACTGTATCTTCTTGGTAAAAACCATTGATGAGGTGGATATAAGTCCCAAAACCATATCGGTGCGACATCCATCGGAGCATGTCAAAAGCATGGAAACGACGGAAGGAATCACTTGATACACAGACTACTGAAGGCCGCCATTCTACTTCGCTTTTTTCTGCCTTCTGCAAGAAAACCTGTATTTTTCTACTCATCTGAAAAACCACTCCCTGAAAAATAGCTGCCATACCTCGTTGTTGTTTTCCCTGTTCAGAACTGGAAATGAAGAGGTACAAGCCCACCATGATACCAATGGACATAAAGGCATAGGTCGGATTCATATTGAACATCAACCAAATGCACATAAAAAAGCCCAGCAAAGAAATGTACCACCGTGACCTAAAAGTAGGACGGTAAGAAGGATCTGCTGCAAAATGTTGGAGGAAGGAAATCAGGCAAAGCGAACCATAAGTCACCATGAAAAACATCGAAATGATTTCGGCTACAAAGTTGACATCTCCAATAAAGATAATGCCAAAAGCGATGATAATGGTAATGATAGCAGCATTGAAAGGCTCACTATTTTTCCCTTTGCTTTTGGCAATAAAAGTATTGAACTTATTGAAAGGTATAATCTTATCTCCGCCGATAGCCTGCAATGTTCGAGGTGCCACCATGATAGAACCCAATGCCGACGAAACCGTTGCGCATGCCAAGCCTATGGGAATGATGGGATACCACAGAGCGATTTCTCCCATAATAAGTTGATTGTTCACGAGGTCTTCTGCACTGGCAGAAGAAGCCAATTTGTAGGCAATGAAAACATAGACAATCATTCCCGAAATTGTAGCTGCCAATGTACCCAAGGGAATGGATTTGCTGGGATCTTTGAGGTCTCCCGATAATCCTACACCCGCTGTCATGCCTGTAAAAGCAGGGAAAACGATGGCAAAAACAGTGAAAAAGTTTACATCTCCATCAATGCGTTTGGTCAGGATATTGCCCTCATAAGTAGCTGCAAAACCTGTATCGCCAATAAAAAACAAAATGAGCGATACAAACAGAATTGCAACAACAATGTACAATGCTTTGACTCCCAAATCTGCTCCTTTGGTGAGGATGAGAATGGCGAGTAAAATCATTGCAGGAATGCTGATGGCTTGTTTTTTTAATAAACCACTTTCGTCCAGCAGAAAAGGGTAATCTTGTAGCCAAACGTAGTTTTGGTGAATCCACTGCAATATGGGGTCGAAGGCTTCTGCAAAAGCGATGATGTAAAATGCCACACTGATTGCTTGAGATAGAAAGAGCGCAATGCCAATCGCTGCGCCAATATTGAGCCCAAAAGAACGGGAGATGATGTAGTATTCTCCACCCCCTTCTACTTTTTGATTGGTCGCAATTTCGTCAATTGCCATGGCAGTTGGGATGGTGACCAAGTGTCCCACTATGACAATCAAAACAGTGCCGAAAAAGCCTACGCTACCTACAGCATATCCAAACCTGAGGAAGAGAATAGCTCCCAAGATGGTCGAAATGGCGGTGAAAAAAACGGGCGAAGTGCCAAATCCAACTTTCTTTTGCATCTAGATTATTTCTATTTAATAGTTTTTTTAGGAAGGGAACTGTTTAGCGGCTTCCAGTTGAATTCTGAATACATGATTCCCTTTTGGTAACAGTCCAAGGCGTTTTTTATGTAAGTTGTCATTGTTGGTGGAATGTTGTTGAGGAAAACCCACTCAAAACCTTTGTGTAACTTGGGTTCCAGGTTTTTAATTTCCCCCTCCCACGAATAAGTTTCAAAAAATAGGGTGACAACAGATTGGTCTTTTTTGAGACGGTGTGCCACATGCACCAATTGAAGTTGATCTTTATAAACTTCAATACCTGCTTCCTCCTTAGTTTCTCTAACCAAGGCAGTTAAAGCCGATTCAGAGGGCTTGACAAGTCCTCCAATCAAGCTAAAGCTCTTACCTTCTACTTTTGATTTTTGAAGTATCAATATTTTGGAGTTTCTCCTCAATATCAATCGAACTTTGACGATTCGTTTAATGGATGTTTTCAACAGATTATTTATCAATTTTTGTAATGAAAGAGCAATTTAGAATATATTTTTGAAAAACGCTGAAAATCTGCTTTTGATTTCATTTGTTGGCTACTTGCAGAGCATTATTTTTTTTTGAAGTGACTTTATTTCAGCTCCTCGTCTAAATTGTGCTTGATTGCGATACAGCATTTTTTTTAAGATTAAGAAAATCTTTCATTGAATATTTGTATCTTGGCTATTAAGAGAAATGCAACTAAGGTGTAATGGCTTATACTTATCATTTTCAATTCATTATTCTGATTATTTATACTCAATTATAGATTATTTTTCAAAAACCCAAAAAAAAATTATAAGACTATGGGCTTAATTTCATTTGTAAAAAATGCTGGAGCAAAATTATTTGGTCGCAAAAAAAAGGTGGAAGCACCTAAGCAAACAGCAGTAACAAGCCAAAAAACTGCTGAAGAATTAGAAGCAGAACACAATGCTCAAAAAGCAGTTGAGTTGGAAAACTTAGTGAGAGGATTAGGTTTGGATGTGAGTGATTTGTACATTGAAGTGAACGATGATGTAGCTACTGTTCACGGAAGCACTAGCTCTCAGGCTGAAAAAGAGAAAGTTGTTTTGGCTATTGGTAACGTAACTGGTATTGCAAGTGTACACGACAACCTTAGCGTAGAAAGAGGTGAAGAAGCAGAAACTACTTCTCACGAAATTCCTGCGAACTACCACACAGTAGTAAAAGGTGATACGCTTAGTAAAATTGCTAAACACTACTATGGCAATGCAATGAAGTATCCTATGCTTTTTGAAGCAAACAAACCAATGTTGAAAGATCCTAACTTGATTTATCCTGGTCAAGTGCTTCGTATCCCAACTTTGGCGTAATTCAAATCAAAATTTGAGGTACTGATACAAATTAAAAAATGTATTGAAAACAAAACCCCAGTTTCTTTCGAGATATTGGGGTTTTGCTTTTTTTAGTCAAAAAGAATTTGCAGCTATCTATTTTGAGTTTGCGTTTGCGTTTGCGTTTGCGTTTGCGTTTGCGTTTGCGTTTGCGTTTTCAAAATTTAGTACCGCACTTCTTCTACCCCAATTGCACTGGCATTTTTTTGGTAACGATTGAAGTCTTCCACAAGCACATGACCATCAAAATTGAAGTCCGCAGATTGGTATTGATTCAACAAAGAAATTTGACCAATCAAAGCATTGAAATCCAACAAGGTCATCACCCCATCCCCATTGACATCGCCCAAAATCATCGCAAAGCCCAAACCATTTATATCCACCAATTGTCCCGTACCTTCGGCCTGATTGGCTGAGGAGGTGAAATCATACGAAACTGTATTTGGGAGGGTGACAGCAGTGCGACTCATCACATCCAAATGGTTTCGATGGCGCACCACCAAATGATAATCCTGCCCATGCTCCAAATTGCACATCATAATCCCCTGTGTAGGGTCATCAGCTGAAACAACATTTCCATTGGTGAGTAACAAACCTGCTGCCTTATCCAATACTTCAAATTTGTTGTTGGGATTTCGGGCTTCAACGAGCACCCAATCCACTGCATTGGAAGGGATTTCGGAAAGATTGGTGCTTTCGCTGCCTGAATACAACCAAGGTGCTTGATTGTAAGGCTGCTGGAATGGAAAAAGGTTGTTGTCCTTCAAAGAAGTAGTAGACGAGCCTTCAAGAAATACCTTCACCTGAACTCGTAGGGGCGCAATATTGACCAACAATTCATCGACATTGCCCACCGTTCCATGTTCATTGGCTACCTGAAGCGAAACACTGCCCATGCCTTCTTCTCCCCAAAGCACTTCAATACTGGAGCCATTATCATTACTGATTGTTCCACCAGTAACTTCCCAACAATAGGAGGCATTTGGAAGGTCGGTAGTAGCGTAAGTGGCGTTGGTATTGGGGCAAAGGGCAGTTAAGCCATTGAAGTCGGGTGTAGTCGCTTGGGGAATGAAATCGTATAAAAAATCCGACATTTTATCAATTACCTCTTGCCACAGAGTAGGGTTGTCGGGCTGACTGTCTGCACCAAAATCTCCATTTGAAGCACCCCAAAATTCGTGTCCTTCTCCTGCGTATAGGTGGGTTTCGTGGTCAATCCCAACAGCCGTCATTTTGATGTCGATTTCTTCCGAGCCGCAAAGAATGGGCATTGTTCCCAAACCTTGAAAGGGTTGATTACAATCTGGATAGACAACGGTATCGTCTAAGCCATGAAACAAAATAATGGGGGGTGTATCTGTTTGCAGGTTAATCCAGTCCAAATCTCCAAGCCCTCCCCAACAAGCAAGGATGCCATTGGGCATACCCGACTCATTGCCACTGACCGTTGAAGAAACGGGATTGCTCAAACTACCATTGGTGATTTGTTCGATGGAGTGGCTGTGAAGTTCGCCCAAATCTTCGGCTATGACCGAACCCGAACCATTGGTTTGTTCAAAACTTGAAGCAGGTCTTTCGCTGTTTTCGACATAGCCCAAATGAAGCGCTGCGACTGAACCAGCACTACTGCCTCCAACAAAAATCAAATCAGGGTCAATCTCTAATACACCTGCATTCTCTCTAAAAAACCGCACGGCTGCGCTTGCGTCCTGGGTGGCTCGGTAAACGGCTCTTTCTGCGCTTACATCGTCCAGAATATTCATTCCCATACGGTACTGAATGCTTGCGGTGACATAACCTCGCCTTGCAAAGGTGTCTATGAGGGCTTGCATATCATCGTTCTCCTTGCTGCCCAGAATGAAACCTCCTGAGTGTGCCCAAATAATGGCGGGTCGTTTGGTGGCGGAATCGGTGCTGGGGGGAAGCCGAATGTCCATGCTCAAATCTATATTCGCTACGCTTTCTGACCCAAAAATGGATAACTGAAATTCGGAAACGTTTTTGGCGTAGGTGACATTCGTAAAGGATTGTGAATTGTCGAAGATAGAATTGGTGTATCGGTCTGCCTCACAATTTTGAGCAAAGAGATTGCAGCTATATAAAAGGAGGAAGATGCTTATTTTGTAGTGAAGGTTCACAGTTCTATGATTTAATGGTTGAAGTTTCGAAAATATATTTGAAATATAAAGATAAAATTATTTCACGCTATTACCTATAAGCAAAATTTTGCTTCAATGCTTCATTCATTAGCTTCAATGACCATGAAGGTATTTCGGATTAAAAATTTCCAAAGTCTTGCATGGTCTGTTAGTGATTGAAGTTGCTATTGTTGAAGGTTGGCTTTATTTTTCAGCCACCAATAGTAATTTTTCAGACCCCAATTCATAGGGTTCTCCGTCGTAAGAGCCTTCTGCGCTGAAATGTTTGAAGCCAATGGATTGAAGTAGCAAAAGGAGTTCTCGGTAGCTGTAGATTCGGGTACTACTGTTGTGCTTCAATTGACGACCATCGTCATTGAGTGTCCACCAATCGCTTTCGATTCGGGAGGTTTCCATATTGAAGTTGCGTTCTTCGAGTACCCAGTACTTTTCAAATCGCCAAAAATCTTGGTGGGTGAAAATGGGAAGAATGGTCTCTAAGGTATGGGTTTCAACGATGAAACTCCCGCCTGGTTTCAAGGAGTCATAAACCGATTGGAGGAAAATACGGTTTTCGGCATCACTGAAATAACCAAAACTTCCGAATATGCAGATGGCAGCGTCGAAACTTTCTTTGAAGGGAATCGAACGCATGTCTCCACAAATCCATTCTACTTGTTGGGTGACACCTTTTGCCGCACTGTTTGTGTGGGCAGTTTCTATGTTTTGTTCATTGAAGTCTATGCCACAAGTGGTATAAGACCGTTCGGCAAGCTCTATGGCTATGCGTCCTGTTCCACAAGGTATATCCAGAATATGCTGATAACCTTTTTGTTGAAGAATTTCTTCTATGTAATTGGTTTCCATAAAGGTATCTTCCTTACCTTTGATGTAATGTTGTATTTGAGGCCACGCTTCTGAGAAATAATCTTTCCACCAGTTGTTCATGCTTGTATATCTATTTGGATTGTAAGGAATGGTTTTTAAAATAATATTGTAAATTTGGAAGCCATAAAAAAGTATATCACCGATTTTACTGACGAAACAGATAGTGCTGATAGCCATTTCATTGCAGCAAATATTTTTCTCTACACTCTACAAGTGATTCACTATTAGTTTATTGCTTTCTTGTCAGTAAAAAATAAGTAATTAGTATAACCATGCGATTGATTGTAATTTCCTTTTTTCTACTGCTATCCACTTTCACTCTTTCTGCACAAAAAATTGAATATTTGCAGGTCGTCGCACGACCAGGAGATGATGTAGCGTCTCTGTTGGTGCTGTATAAATTGGATAAACACGCCTGCAATCTAACGAGTTTTTACAAAATTAACGAATTAGCAAAGAGTCAATATTTGTATGCGAATCAAGTTTATATGTTACCAATTCGAGTGTTCAAATACAATGGAAAGAGCATTCGTTCGACAGTAGGTATAGATAATTGGGACAAAGCAAAACGGATTCAAACGTATAATGAATCTGTTTTGAAGTCCAAACTTCGATTGACCGACTATGTGAGTAGCAAGATTCTTTGGGTACCACTGCATGAATTGGATTGTAAGGCGGCTAAAGTCCCAACGAAAACCAAACTGGTAGAAAAGCCTAAAGAGAAGGAAAAGGAGAAAACGACTACTTCTATTATAGATCGAGTGACTCCACAGACGGCCACTGGAAACCGTATTTTTCCCATTTTCGGGAAGAAATACCAACACATCCCACTTGAAAGTACCAAACTCAAAGGCAGTATTTATTACATTGTAGGTGGGCATGGAGGCCCTGACCCTGGTGCTATTGGGTGGGAAGGACAGTACAAATTGTGTGAGGATGAGTATGCTTATGATGTGGCATTACGGTTGGCAAGGCAGTTGATTTCGCATGGTGCTACGGTTTATATCATCACCCGTGATCCAAATGATGGTATTCGCTCCAATAAGTATTTGGGCTGTGACAAGGATGAGTATTGTTGGGGAAACCTGAAAATGCCTTTGAATCAAAAAGAACGTTTGACACAACGCTCGGGTGCCATCAGTGAATTGTATGAGAAGAACAAAAAACGAGGGGTGACTTACCAGCGAGCGATTATGATTCATGTGGATTCTCGAAATAAGACTGAACGAACGGATTTGTTTTTCTACTATCCTGAAGAAGATCCTGGAGGAGTTTCTCTGACAATGGCGAAGACACTTCAAAATACCATCAAACAGAAATACAATACTTACCAAAAAAATCGAGGCTATAATGGTACGATTACCAGTCGTGACCTACACATGTTGAGGGAAACAGAAGTACCTTCGGTTTACATTGAACTTGGAAACATCCGAAACAAAGCGGATCAGCAACGCATTATATTGGATGTGAACAGACAGGCTTTGGCAAAATGGCTAATGGAAGGTTTGATGTTGGATCACCGCAATAAAAGATAAGGTTGGGAGGTTTGATATTGAGTTTTTACAAAGAGCCTGTGTCCTACAATGATATAATTATTTGAGCAATGTCAGATAAAAGCAAAGGGAATAAAAGAGGGTATAATATTTTGTATGTGGATGATGAAAGGCAAAATTTGGTGTCCTTCAAAGCTACATTCAGAAAGCATTATATGATTTATGCCGCTCAAAGTGGAGAAGAGGCGATTGCTATTTTGAGGGAACGAAGGATTGATTTGATCATCAGCGATCAACGAATGCCCGAAATGACAGGGGTGGAGTTGTTTGAAAGAATACTACCTGAATTTCCGAATGCGGTTCGGATGGTTCTGACAGGATATAGTGATGTTCAGTCGATTATTGATGCCATCAACAAAGGGCAGGTTTATTATTATATCACCAAACCTTGGAAACATGATGAGTTGAAGTTGATAATGGACAATGCCTTGGAGTCCTATGAGTTGAAGATGCAAAACAAAATATTGGCGAGCGAAAAAGAGGAACTATTATTGGAGGCAGAAAGACAGGCAAAGGAGAATTTGCTATCACAATATCAGATGCTCAAAAGTCAGGTCAATCCACATTTTTTGTTCAATTCCCTCAATGCGCTGTATGCTTTGGTGGATAGAGATCCCAAGACTGCCAAACAATTCATTGTCAAATTGTCGAAGGTCTATCGTTATGCACTCGAATATACGGATGAAATGATGATTCTATTGGGAGATGAATTGCGTTTTATTCGGGATTATATTTTTCTTCAAAAAATACGCTTCAATGAGAATTTAATTTTCAAAAATGAGATTCCGAAAGAAAGCCATAGCACCTATATCCCGCCTTCAACGCTTCAATTGTTGGTCGAAAATGCCATTAAACACAACATCGTATCACAAGAAAGTCCACTGACCATAGAATTGTATGTCAGTGAAGGTTATTTGATTGTAAAAAATAATTTTCAACTGAGAACAGACGATGTGGTATCGACAAAAATTGGACAACAAAACCTAATCTCTCGGTACAGTTACATCACCAGCAAAGCACCTATTTTTGAGCAAACAGAAGGGTACTATTATGCCAAAGTTCCGCTTATTGAAGAAGAGTAAGGGGTGAATGAAAATTAAAGTAGCAATTAAAATGAAAAAAAAATGATAAACAAATAGTTGTACAGTTTTAGTTGTTAGTATAAAAAAACAACTCCTTAGATTTCAATAAAAGGAATCTAAGTAACGGTAAAAAAATAACCTGAACGATTTTTTAGCTAACATACCCCAACCCCTTTCAAAAGGGGAATTAAGGTGTTCAAGTTATTTTTTTCTTATTACTAAGGAGGAATTTATTGCTCATTTTTTGTTCTGAAATCACCTCAAAACTCCTCTGAATAAATTTGGTTCAAAATCCAAGATCTTTTAATCATTCAAACCCAAAATCTTTACTATGAGAGTGTTAATTATTGAGGATGAATACCTCGCAGCCGAAGAATTGTCAGAAATGTTGTTGGATATTCAACCCAACATTCAGATAATGGACAAAATTGATACGGTTAAGAATGCCATCAAGTGGCTCAAAAGCCCCAAAGCACAAGATATTGACCTGATTTTTTTGGACATTCACTTAGCAGACGGCAACAGCTTTGGTATATTTGAAGCAGTAAATGTGAAAACACCCATAATTTTCACAACGGCTTATGACCAATACGCCATCAAAGCCTTCAAACTGAATAGCATTGATTATTTGCTCAAGCCAATTGACAAGGATGATTTGGCAGACAGTATCCAAAAATACGAAGACATTCACGCCTCGAATTCAAATCCCGCTATTGACTTCACCTCATTGGTTGAAGCAGTCCGAAAAAAAGAAACCAACTACCAAAAACGATTTATCGTAACGACAGGTGAAAAAATCAAATCCATTCTTACCGAAGATGTCGCTTACTTTATGAGCGAAGGAAAATACCTCCACATGACCACCAAAGAGGGGCGACGCTACATCATTGATTTTACCTTAGCCAAACTTGAAGTAGTCTTACCTCCAGATCATTTTTTTCGTATCAATCGAAAATTTATCATCAATTTTGATGCCATCGAAAACATGATTAATTATTCCAAAAGTCGGGTAAAAGTAGAACTGAATCCACCTTCTGCAATAGATGCGATTGTGAGTGTGGATCGTTCAGGGAACTTCAAAAAATGGCTGAATAGATAGTTGAGGATTCCATATTCTATAATGTATGAATCTCAAAAATCTTGTATGCCATGCTACTCCAATGGTACGATACAATTGATATTCAAGACAATCTCTTCGGACTGCAAAACAGCACCATTTGAATCCTGACCTCCCAAAACGAGAATGGTTATGTTGTTCAACTCATCGGTGTTTAGCAAAGTCGTGCTATGACCATGACGGGCATGGGTCAAAGAACAGTCTAAAGTAAGGATTGTATCTTCTTCTAAATCAAGCAGTAAAATGCTCTCATGCGATTTGTTTGCATCTTTACCTCCCACAATAAGCATCATATCATTTGGCAAAACGGTGGTGGTGTGGTAAGCCGATGGCAAAGGGAGTGACTGGGAAGAACTAATAAAACCACGCTCTTGGTTGGGGTAATATGTCCAAATATCATCATGAAACACATTTTCATCTTGTTGCCCTCCAATAATGACAACCGTATTCTCAATCACACCATTATTGACAGTGTGTCCCAAACGTGGGGCAAAATCACTTGAACTGATTCGATCTTCAAAAGTATTTTGGGAAGGATTATATACCTCCACTTTTTTGCTGGTTAATTGCGTACTATATTCAATTCCCCCTATTACCACAATTTGATTGTCCTCCAACATAGTAGCAGTATGGAAATACCTGTTGAACTGCAATGGAGCAGAAAGCGTAGTGGTTGAAGTATTTGGGTCGTATATTTCGGTACTGCCTTCTCCCATATTGCCTCCAATCAAAAATATTTGACCATCGGGAAGCAAAGTGGCTGTGTGCCCTGCACGAGGAATGCTGGTTTCGTGATTATGCCAATTGTTGTCACTTTCACTGAGGACATGAACTTGAGTGGAACCAGGGAGCGCATTGAAGGATAATAAGTCAAGATTGCTTGAATTGGAAGGTATCTGATCGGTTCCTCCTATGATGAATAGTTGTTTGGTATCAAGGTTATAAGTAGCTGTATTGAAGTTGTAGAGGATGGGTGAATTACTTCCGATGTCATCCCAAGTACCGCCCTCTGGATTGATCATTTTCCCTATTTGTGGTTCTAAGTTACCCCCTGACACAAAGGGTTTTTTATCACCTAAAAAGGTGGTGAGAACCGTTTGGTGAAAAACAC